>JAYVLW010001031.1:0-14163 GCA_043759315.1 Myxococcales bacterium | reverse complement strand
TGATCAACGAGCTGATCGCCACGCTCGGCGCACACAAGGAGCGCGGCGCCCGCGTGTTTCACGGCGCGGCCGAGCGCGATGCTGCCGGCAAGCCCGTGCGGCTCGCGGCGCTGACCTCGCTGCTCCGCGATCGCTTCGAGCTCCCGCCGATTCCCGACGACGTCGCGAAGCTGAGGTTCTCGCACGAGCTGCGTGCGGTGATGGGTTCGGATCAGATCGCCGAGATGCTCCACTTCCTCGGCGCGTTCGTCGGGCTGGACTTCCCGCCGACGCCGTTCCTGTCGGCCGTGTCGGAGAGCCCGAAGCAGCACCAGGAGATCTCGCGCACGGTGCTGCGGCGGTTCATCGAGCTCGATGCGGCGCAGAACCCGCTGGTGCTCGTTCTCGATGACATGCAGTGGGCCGACGCGGAGACGCTGGGCCTCGTCAACGACCTCGCAGCCGGCCTCGGTGGCTCGCGCGTCGTGCTGCTCGCGGCGGCGCGGCCCGAGATGCTGGTCCATGCGGGCGGGTGGGGCGAGGGCGCCGTCGATCACGAGCGGATCGACCTGCGCAACCTCGAGCCCGAGGATGCGGAGCAGATGTTCAAGAATCTGCTGTCGCGCGTCGCGGACATCCCGGAGGACACGATCCAGAACGCGGTCGAGACCACCGGCGGTAACCCCGCGTTCCTCGAGCAGCTCGTGCGGCTGTTCCTCGACAACGGGACGATCGATTCGCGCGGGCCGGTGTGGCGGCTCGATCCCGAGAGGGCCGCGGACACGGAGCTGCCGATCAGCGTCGAGGAAGCGATCGAAGGGCGCATCGCCGCGCTCGAGAACGAGGAGCGCGACCTGCTCGAGAAGGCGGCCGTGTTCGGCAACGTGTTCTGGGTGTCGGCGGTGATCGCGATGACCAGGCTCGAGCGCCTGCATCCGGCTCAGGAGCCGGGGCCGCTGGAGATCGAGTGGGGCGATGGCGAGGAGGTGCGCCGCCGGGTCAGCGATCTGATCGCGGGCCTGTCCGACCAGGAGTATCTGCTCTCGCTCGATGCCGACGACTCGAGCATCCCGGGCGAGACCGAGATCGTGTTCAAGCACAACCTCGAGCGCGAGCTGATCGTGCGCTCGACGGAGCAGAGCCGCCTCGCGCGCTACTACCTCTCGGCCGCGCAGTGGCTCGAAGCGAAGACCACGCAGCGCTCCGACGAGCAGCTCGAGTTCCTCGCACTGCTCTACGAGCGCGGCGGTGACGCTCGACGGGCGGCGCGCTGCTACCTGCAGGGCGGCGATCGCGCGCGCAGCCGGTACGCGCCCGAGGAAGCGCGCGTCCTCTACGAGAAGGGCCTCAAGATGCTGGCGGAGAGCGATGCGCCAGCGCGCATGGACGGCCTGCATAACCTCGGTGATGTGCTGGAGCAGACCGGCAAGATCGACGAGGCAAACGCCTGCTTCATCGAGATGCTGCACCTCGCATGGCGCTTCGACAATCTCGCGAAGGCCGGCGCGGCGTACAGCCGCATCGCGCGCGGGCTGCGCCGCCTCGGCAAGTACGACATCGCGATGGATCACCTGCGGCGCGCTCACGAGCTGTTCGAGCGCTCGCGCGACGATCGCGGCATCGCCTCCACGCTCGACGATATGGGCCGCGTCAACTGGCTGCGCGGTGCGTTCGGCCAGGCACTCGACTTCCACCGCCAGGCGCTGACCACGCGACGTGCCCTGGGCGATCGGCGCTCGATCGCCCTGTCGCTCGCGAACATCGGCCGCGTGCACCACGACACCGGCAACTTCAAGGCGGCGATCAACCAGTTCCGCGAGGCGCTCGATCTGCGCCGCGATATCGGCGACCTCGTGGGCGTGGTGCAATCGCTGTGCGACCTCGGCGGCGTGCACGCCGAGGATGGCAACCACGAGCTCGCGCTGGACATGCTGGGTGAGGCCCGCACCATGGCCCAGGAGATCGGCGACAAGCTCGCGCTCGCCGACGTTCTGTCGCGCGCGGGCGAGGTCAAGAGCATGATGGGGCGCGGCGAGGACGCCGTGAAGGATCTGCAGGACGCGAAGGCGATCGCATCGAGCCTGGGCGATCGCGTCGCCCTCGCGGTCACCCACCAGCGCCTCGCCACGGTGCAGCTCCAGCTGGGCAACCTCGAAGCGGCCGATGTCGAGGCGCACGCCGCCGTCGCGGTCAGCGAGGCGGTCGGGCTGCGCGTTCACATCGGCAGCGGCCACCGCGTGAAGGCGGAGGTCGCGGCGGCGCTCGGGCACACGCTGCAGGCCGAGGATGCGTTTCGCAAGGCGATCGATATCCTCGCGGCCGTGAAGCACGAGGTCGAGCTCGCGCGCGCGTATCAGGGCCTCGCGCTGCTCAAGGAGCGCGGAGGTGCCACGGCCGAGGCGCAGAAGCTCCGCTCGCGTGCGGACGATATCTTCAACCGCCTGCGCGGCGCCGCGGCGACCGAGTAGCCGATGCCGGTCGACGACGCCCACGCCCGCGCGCGCCTCGCCGCGGCGGTGCCCCCGAACGTCCGCGAGGTGTGTCGCGCGCTGAGCGCTGCGGGGCATCAGGCGGTCACGGTCGGCGGTGCGGTCCGCGACGCGCTCCTCGGCCGGACGCCCGGTGACTGGGATGTCGCGACGGCGGCGACGCCGGACCAGGTGATCGCGCTGTTCAAGCGCACCGTGCCGACGGGCATCCAGCACGGGACCGTGACGATCGTGACGGGGCGCGGGATCGAGAGCCACGTCGAGGTCACCACCTTCCGCGGCGAGGGCGCGTATACCGATGCACGACGTCCCGACCACGTGCGGTTCGGCGTGCCACTCGTGGAAGATCTCGCGCGACGCGACTTCCGGGTCAACGCGATGGCCTATGACCCCGCGGCGGACGAGATCATCGATCCGTACGACGGGCGCCGCGATCTCGACGAGCGCAGGCTGCGCGCCGTCGGCCCCACGGGCGACGTGTACCAGGACGCCGTTGCCCGGTTCACCGAGGATGGGCTTCGCGTGATGCGGGCGGTGCGGTTCGCGGCCGCCCTCGAGTTCACGCTCGATCCCGACACGGAACGCGGCATCGAGCCAGCGCTGCCATCGCTCGCGAGGGTGTCGCGCGAGCGCGTCTCCGACGAGCTCCGCAAGCTGCTCGCGGCGCGCATGCCGTCGCTCGGCCTGCGGATCGCCGAGCGCACGAGGATCCTCACGGTGATCGCACCCGAGCTGGCGGCCGGGTTGACGGGCCCCGAGGTGATCGCGCACTGGCTCGCGCGCGTGGATGCGGCGCCCGAGGCCGTCCGGCTCGGCGCCATGTTCGCCGAGCTGGCGCCGCGCGTCGCATCGACGCGGCTCGATCGCCGACTCGTGGATCATGTCAATCAAGTGCTGAAGACGCTCAAGTTCTCGAACGACGACGCCGCGCTCGCCGCCACGCTCGTCGCGCTGGCCCAGGCGACGCTGGTGACCGAGTGGACGCCCACGGAGGTGCGCAAGCTGCTCGGTGACGTGACCCGTCCGCGCGTGACGGCGGCACAGGCGTTCCTCGTTGCCGATGGTGCGAGCGCGCTCGCGGACCAGGTCGTGGCGGTCACTGCCGATCCGATCGCGATCGGCGAGCTCGCGGTCGCCGGCAAGGATCTGATCGCGGCGCTCGACATGAAGCCCGGCCCCCAGGTCGGGCGGATCCTTGCGGCGCTGCTCGATCGTGCGCTCTCCGATCCGAGCATCAACACGCGCGAGGGGTTGATCGCGATCGCGCGCGGCCTCGAGCTGGAGCTCGCCCGGTGAGCCTCGCGAAGGACGAGGTGATCGGCCTTATCGTCGCCGCGGTCGTCGGTGTGGCGGCGCTTGCGGACTTCGCGTATCGGCAAGGGAAGTCGTCGTCGCCGGCGACGGCCGAGGCTCCCGAGCGGGCGAAGGCGGTCGATCCGCAGATCGCACGCGAGGGCTTCGCCGACAAGCTGCGCGACGCGTTCGCCGCCGATCAGAACCCCGCCGGGGTGACCACGGAGACGACCACGCTCAAGATCAGATGGGAGCTGTGCAGCAAGCAGATGCTCCAGCGCCTCCTCCGTGACGACACCAACTACCAGGTCATGAACATCCGCCAGCTCAGCGGGATCACGATCCCGATGCTCAAGCAGCTCGGGTTCAAGCGCATCGAGTGCGATGACGGCCGCCAGGGGCTCAAGCCCGCTGTCGAAGCGATCTAGGCCAGCTCTGCGAACGCATCGATCACGAGCGTGCGCGCACCGCGGCCGCCGACGACGACGCGCGGCAGGTCGAGACGATCGAGGCGATCTCCGAGATCCACCGCGAGGTGCGAGACCCGGCGCAGGAGGTTCGCGAGCCCCGTCCGATCGGGCTCCGGATCGCCGGCGCGCGAGGCGGCTACCTGTGCGGCGAGCGTCTGCGCGTCGATCAGCCGCAGCGGCGCCGGGGCCGCGAGCTGACCTGTGCCGGGCGCGTCGAGGATCACCGTCCAGCCGACCGACGGCAGCTCGCGCAGCGACACGCTGACCTCGCGTCCCGCGGGTGGCGTCTCGCGGACGATCACCGCGGCGCCCTCGACGTTGCCCTTGCCGGCGGCCGCCAGGACGGCAGCGAACGCGCTGCGCGTGAGCGCGTCGCTCGACACGCCCCGCTCGACAGGACAGCCGGCGGGCTCGGTCGGCAGATCGTGGCCCCACGGCTTCAGCTCGACGGGATAGCCGGCGCGGCGGGCGAGCTTGACGGCGGCAGACGGGGTCGTCGCGACGGCCTGGCGCGTGATCGCGACGCCGTACGCCGACAGCAGGACCTTGGTCTCGTGATCTCCGATCCGTCCGGCGCCCAGTTTGCCGAGCTGCCGCTTGAGCCTGTCGGCATCGATCCCCAGCTCTGCGCTCGCGCTCGCGGGTGCGGGTCCAAGTCCCACGGCGATCCGCTCTGCGGCGCGACCGAGCATGTGGATCGCGGTGAGCGCGGCGCGCGCCGCATGCAGCGAGAACGGATCGGCGGCGAGCTCGCCGCGCGGCGCGATCGGCACGTGGAGGCCCGGCGTCGCAGACGATGGCGAGCCGAGCGCAGGATCGTAGAGCACCACGTCGGTCGGTTCGTCGCCGTTGATCGCGGGCGGTCGCGTGCCGAGCGTCTCGGCTTCGGCGACGATCAGCAGCACCTGCGCTTCGAGCCACGAACCCGGTGGCGCGATCACGGCGGCACGTGGACCGCGCGGCAGGCCGTGGCGCGCGAGCAGCACCACCGCCTCGAGCCACGCATCGACATCGTGGCCGAGCGCGGCGCCGTGCGCGCGCAGGTAGGCGAGGGCTGCGGCACGCTCGGTGCCCGCGCGTCCACCGCCGCTGCGCGGGGCCGGTGCGAGCAGGCAGACGGGATGTCCCGCCGCGGCGGCGCGCGCGCAGGCGGCGGCGAGCTCGGCGACCGCTGCGCCGGTCGGCGTGGTCTCGAGTGCCCACGCGACGATGTCGCCCTGCTCGGGAGGATCTGGCGTCTCGGCGAGGCGCGCGTCGATCCCGCGCGCGCGGAGCGCAGCGAGCGCCGTGGCGCCGAGGGCCGCGGGTGCGATGACCTGCACGCGCGGGGCGGACTGTGCTGTCGCGGCGGTCCGCGGTTGGGCCACTAGCCGCCTCGCCGCGGGACGACGTGAACTGCGAGGTGCTCCGCGACGCGCTCGAGCGTACGCCGTGGCTGCTGGCTCGCGCGCGGCGGCATCGCGCGGTGGCCCAGCACCATCGGATCGAGGCCGAGCGAGGCGAGGTCCAGGCGGCGCATCGAGGCCGACGGTGTGGGTGTGGGGTATTCGTCGATCGGCGGGCCGGCGAGCCGCAAGCCGAACACACACGGGCCCGTGACCCTCACGGTCTGCAGCACGTTGCCGTGCGCGCGGCTGGCGTGGATCACGTCACCGTCCGGTGCGATCGCGACGACGCGGGTGAGCTGCGCGAAGTCGAGAAGCTCGGCGAGCGCGGCGACCTCGGCGAACCGCTCGGGACGACTCGCCTCGTCGACGAGCACGGTGTGCGCGTTGATCTGGCGGACCACCGCGGCCATCACCTGCGCCCAGCCGAGGTAGTCGAGCTGCAGATCGAGCGCGACGCCCGCGGCCGGAATGCCCGCGCGCGAGGCGCGATCGGCCGCGAGGTCGAGCCACGTCGAATCGCCCGCGGCCACGGCGAGCACCGGTGGCGGGGTGTCGCCGCGCAAGAACTTCGCGGTCCCCAGCAACACGCCGTCGAGCCACCGGATCGTGCGCATCGGCGGTGCGCTGCCCAGCCACACGGCGACGGTCACGCGCTACCTCGCAGCGCATCGACCAGCTCGGACAGGCTGCCCCCGACAGGTCCCGTCAGTGCGCCATCGACCTGTTTTCCCGGGTTCGGGGTGATCCGGATCAGGCTCGTCGCGCCGGCGAGGTCGACGTTCGCGTTGCCGATCGCGATCAGCACCTCGGGCGCGAGCGGTGCGCCCTTCTCGATGACGCCGCCGGGTGACACGGCCCCACCACGCGCGGCGAGCGCACTGCCGACGATGGGCGCACCGAGCAGCGCGGCGAGCTTGCGTGCATCGCGCGCGATCGCCGCGTCATTCGCCACATCGTCGCCGAGCGCGACCATCGCGCCCGACGTGTGCGCGACCTCGGCCGCGGTGGATCCCAGGAGCTCGATCCGATCATCGCTACCACCGGGCACGACGAGCACGACCAGATCGGCATCGTCATCGGCGACGAGCACCGGGTGGACGCCGCCGATCATCACCACCGCGGCGCCGCTGTCGCTCGAGCGCACGTAGCCGCCGTCGCGGTCGCGCAGCTCGACGTCCTCCACGCCGACAGCGCGCGCGCGCATCAGCAGCCGGGCTCCGAGCCGGGCGCCGGTCCGGGGCGCGAGCTCGGGCGCCGATGGACTGTCGGCGCCGAACAGCACGAGGCGAGGGCGCAGGTGATCGAGCACGCCCTGCCACGCTGCTCCGAGCGAGCTCCACAGCGGGGCGAGCGGGACGTCGGTCATCGCGACAACGACCTTGTCGGCGCCGGCGCGCGCGAGCACCGACTGCGCGCCCTCGATCTCTGGCAGGTTGGCGCTGGTCACCACCTGCGCCGTCGAGTCCGCGCTGCGATCGCTCGCGTCGTGCGCCACGAGCGCCGCATACAGCGTTGCGCCCCACGACGAGGCGACCGCGCGTCCTGCCGCGAGCGCCGCAAGGGAGGCGGGATGGGGCCGATCCCCGTCGAGATCGATATGGACGAGGACCGCACCCACGGCGGGGGACGCTAGCGTGCGGATGCGGGCGCGGTCAAGATTTCCTTCGAATTACCGCAGCTTGCATGGGACAGCCGCGCGCCGGCAGGTGCGGCCATGGACCTCGAGCTCCCAGTTGTGCCGCGCACACACGAGCAGCTCTCCCTCGACGAACCCGTCGGAGATCCGGCCGCCGTCGTGAGGGCACTCGTCGTCGACGACGACGAGCTTGCCGCTGCCGAGCCGGGCCACCGCGACGGGCACCGCGCCATCGCGTGCGCGCAGCACGGCACCGACGGGCACCCCGGCGCGCACCAGGTCCGCGACCTGCGGCACGCCGTCGTCCGGATCGTAGCCGAGCTCGTCGTGCAGCTGCTGCGTGAGCGGGCCCATCCGCCGAGGCTAATCGGCGCCCCTGACATGACTACTTATCGAACGGGATCGGCGGCGCGCTGCCGGAGGGCGTGATCTGCGAGGACGAGCGCCATCATCGCCTCGACGACCGGCACGGCGCGCGGCAAGACGCACGGGTCGTGACGGCCCTTCGGGGCCAGGACTGCGGGATTCCCCGCCGTGTCGACGGTGTCCTGGGGGCGCATGATCGTGGCGGTCGGCTTGAAGGCGATCCGGAGGGTCACCGGCTCGCCATTGGAGATCCCGCCCTGCACCCCGCCGGAGCGGTTCGTGCGGGTGCCGATCACGCCGTCCGGGCGGCGGTAGAACACATCGTTGTGCTCGCTACCGGTCATCAGCGTCCCCGCGAAGCCGGAGCCGTTCTCCACGCCCTTCACGGCCGGGATGCTCATCATCGCCTTCGCGAGGTCCGCTTCGAGCTTGTCGAACACGGGCTCGCCCCAGCCCGCGGGGACGCCGCGCGCCACGACGCGGATCACGCCGCCGACGGAGTCGCCGTCCTTGCGCGCGCGCTCGACGCGTTCGATCATCGCGGCCGCGGCGGGCGCGTCTGGGCAGCGGATGTCGTTGGCATCGACGGCGGCCCGGCCGACGGTGGATTCGTCGACGGACGCCTTGATGCCGAACACCTCGTCGACCCAGGCGACGATCTCGATACCGCGCGGCGCGAGCATCTGCTGCGCGATGGCTCCACCGGCGACCCGTCCGGCGGTCTCCCGGGCGCTCGCGCGGCCGCCACCCGCGACCGCGCGGATCCCGTACTTCGCGTCGTAGGTGTAGTCGGCGTGGCTCGGTCGATACGCCGAGGCGATCCCCTCGTAGTCCTTGCTCCGCGCGTCCTCGTTGCGGATCAGCATCGCGATCGGGGTCCCCAGGGTCACTCCGTCGAGAACTCCCGACAGGATCTCGACCTGATCGGCCTCCTTGCGCTGGCTGACCAGGCGGCTCTGGCCCGGGCGTCGGCGGTCCATCTCCGCCTGGATGTGCGCGACATCGAGCGAGAGTCGGGCCGGACAGCCGTCGACGACCACGCCAACCCCCGGCCCATGGGACTCTCCGAACGTCGTGATCCGGAACAGCGTCCCGAAGCTACTTCCCATTGCGAGCAGCATAGCCCCATGTAGGTTTGCGGGGGGTGGCCCCTTGGGGTTACCTTTGGTGTGCTGATGGTTGACCCGGATCGCCGGCCCACGGCTCAGGAAATCGAAGAGCTGATCGATCTGGTTCGACGGGACCCAGGTTCACCAGCGTTCATCGATCTGGGTGAGGCCTATCTCGCGCTCGGACGTCCACGTGACGCCGTGCAAGTCGGCAACCTCGGCCTCGAGGCGGCGCCCGACAGCCTCGAAGGGCGCGTGATGCTCGCACGCGCGCACGCATCGCTGCACCAGTGGAAGGAAGCCCAGGGCGAGCTGTTGCGGGTCGTGAAGATCGACCGCTCCAACCGCCAGGGCTTTGCACTTCTCGGCGAGGTGCTGCTCCGCCGCTCCGACTACGAGCGCGCCGTCCCGGTGCTGCAGCACGCGCAGAACCTCGACCCCACCAGCCCGCAGATCCTGTCGATGCTGAAGCGCGCGCGCGCCGGGCAGTCGCTCGACGCGCCGCCGCCGGTGCCGCAGCCGATCCCGCCGCGCGGCGAGACCGACAATCCGGCGCTCCGCGAAGCGCGGTCGGCGCCGACCGCCGCACCACCGCGCCGCAACGCGCCACCGCCGGCACCCGCACCCATGGTCCCGACGGCGTCCCCGCAGATGCGGACGATGGCGATCGAGCCCGCCACGGAGCCGGCGACCGCGACGCGCACGGAGCTGGCGACCGCCACGCGCACCGAGGCTGCGGCGCCCAACGGGTTCTCCATGCCGTCGGCCTCGTCGACGAGCCGTGCGCCGAAGCAGACCGCCCCGCCGCCGATGAGCGTCGAAGGCATCCGGCCACGCGTGATCTCCAAGGACCGCGAGAAGAACGCGGCGGCCGCATCGCTGCGCCAGTCCGCGGCGGTCGGCGAGACGTACCTGAACGATCTGCTCACCGGCGGGCTTCTCGATGTCGCCGGCGTGCGGGCACCCGACAACGACTTCGATCTCCGCCCCGACCGGCGCTGGGGACGGTCCACGCGCCGCGCGTTCATCTTCCTGTTCGTCGTGCTGGTGCTCGGCATCGGCGGCGGCGGCACCTGGTACTGGTGGAGCGAGAAGCAGAAGGCCGAGGCCGTCGCGCGCCTGCAGAAGGAAGCGAAGCAGGCGATCGGCGCTGGCGACTTCGTCGGCCTCGAAGCCTCGATCAAGAAGCTCTCCGAGTCGCTCGAGAAGGACAGCTCGAACGTCCTGACCTTCGCGTACTACACGGAGACCGCGGGGCTCGAGGCGCTGCTCTATGGCACCGAGGCAGACCGGGTCAACAAGGCGTACAAGTCCGCGAAGCCCGATATCGAACCGACAGATCCGGGCTATCGCGAGCTCGTGATCGGCAAGGCCGCCGTCGATCTCGCCACGCTCGGCACGGGCGATGGCAACGCGCAGGCGATCGCGGCCACCAGCAAGTCCACGCTCGAAGGCACGTTGAAGGCGCTCGACGAGTGGATCACGAAGAACCCGAACGACACGTGGGCCATGTGGCTCAAGGCGCGCGCCCAGCTCGCCGGCGGCGAACGGAAGGCCGCGAGGGCGCAGATGAAGGCGGCCGCGGAAGGTGATGACGGCCTTGTCATCGCGATGATCGAGGCGGCGGATCTGATGGTCGACGACGGCCAGCTGGAGGACGCGCTCAAGCTCTACGACAAGGCCACCGCGAAGCTGAAGGACCACCCGCTCGCCGTCGTCGGGCGGTCGCTCGGCCGCGCCGAGGCGTCGGTCCAGGTCAACGAGGCGATCGACGAGCTGAGCGTCAAGCTCTCGACGAACATCGGGCCGCGCGTCGGCGCCTACCGCAACCTCGCCATGGCGCTCGCCAACATCGGCATCGAGGACTACCCGAAGGCCGCCGAGGCGCTCCGGAAGGCGACTGCGCTCAAGCCGCCGAACGAGCCGCGGTTCTGGGCGCGCGTCGCGTGGGCGCACTATTCGGGCGGCAACCTCGCGGAGGCCGCGAAGGCCCGCGCGCGCATCGCGTGGTTCGGCAAGAGCAAGGCCGAGGACGATCCGACCGTCTCGCTCGTCGATGCCGCGCTGCTCCTCGCCTCCGGCCTGCCCGAGAAGGCCCTCGACCAGGCCTCGAAGATCGAGGGAATTCGCCCCCGCCTCCTGCGCGTCTACGCACTCATCGATCTCGGGAAGGCTAAAGAAGCGATGGGGGAGGCCGACGAGGTGCTCAAGATGGCGCCAGAGAACGTCGAGGCGGCGATCCTGCGCGAGCAGGCACGCATGATGGCGTCGGAAGGAAAGCAGCGCACCGAGGCGGCGGACGCGCTCGAGAAGCTCGCGCGCAAGGCGAAGAGCAAGCTCGGCCGGCACGCGTACGGTGTCGCGCTCCTCGCGACTGGCGACGCGAAGGGCGCCCAGGGCCAGCTCGAGCAGGCGATCAGCGACATCACCGAGACCTCGCCGAACCCACTCGCGTACCGGACGCACACCGCGCTCGCCGAGCTGCTGCTCGAAGCCAACGACATTGCCGGTGCGGGCAAGCAGCTCGACGAGGCCCTCAAGGTCAACTCCGGCTACTTCCCGACGCTCGGGCTCCAGGCGCGCATCGTGTTGCGCAACAACGAGCCCGATCGCGCCCTCGACCTCTTGAACCCGATCTTCAACGAGGCCGCCGCGGTGACGCCGATGCTGCAGCTCACGAAGATCGAAGCGACGATCCTGTCGAAGAAGACGACGGCCAAGGAGAAGGAGGCCGCGAAGGCCGCGCTCCCCACGCTCAAGGGCAAGATCGAGCCCGAGACCGAGCTGTCGCGCGTCGCCGCACTGATCGATCCGAAGCTGCCCAAGGAGCTCGGGCTCGCCGAGCCGGTCCCGCAAGGCGCTCCCGGCACGCCACCCGTCGAGGCTCCGATCAAGGCGCCGCCGAAGAAGCGCGGTCGCGGCCGGTGAGGCGCGCGGCGCTCATCGCGCTGCTGTCGTTCGGTGTGGCGTGCACCAACGCGAAGGACGAACCGGCGCCACCGAAGCCCGCCGTCAGCCGCGCCCCGGATGCCCCGCCGCGCCCGCGCCCCGCGGCGCTCGCGCAGGTCACGATCAAGGCGCTGGGGATGTACTGCGAGGAGACCTGCCCGATGAAGGTCCGCATGGCCCTCGCGAGTATCCCCGCGGTCTACGAGCTGGGCTTCGACGTCTCGACGGAGAGCATCTTCGTCTCGTACGACAAGACCCTCGGCGATGCGAAGAGCGTCACCAAGCCGATGCTGATCGCGATCAAGGAAGCCGGCTTCGATCCGTGGCTCGCCAAAGAAGCGTGGCCGGTCGACGCGGCGAAGGTCGTCCAGGTCGTTCGCTAAGCCGGCGCCGTCACAAGAGCCCGTCGAGCGGACCCTGGCCCTCGCGGATCACCGTGATCGTGTCCTGGTCCACTTCGATCACCGTCGACGGTGCGGCTGGCGTCTGCTCGCTGTCGACGACGACGTCGATGAACTTGCCGAACGCCTCGAGCACCTCCTCGGCGTCTCGGCACGGCTCCTCGGTCCCGGGCGCGATCGCGCTCGTCGTCAGGAGCGGGCGACCGAGGCCCGTGGCGAGCGCCTGCGCGATCGGGTGGCTCGTGATGCGGATGCCGACGGTGCGCCGCTTGTGATGCGTGAGCGTGCGCGGGACGTCGTGGGTGGCGGGCACCACGAGGGTGTAGGGGCCCGGGAAGATCTTCTGGGCGAGGCGGAACGCGGTGTTCGAGAACTGCCCGAACTGCGATGCGGTGGACAGGTCGGGGCAGATCAACGCGAGGCGCTGGTTCTTGTGCATCTGCTTCGCGCGGAAGATCTTCTCGATGCCCTCGCGCGACTCGATCGCGCAACCGAGGGCGTAGATCGAATCGGTCGGGTAGGCAGCGACGCCGCCCCGGTGGAGGATGTCGATCGCCTGCTGGATCTTGCGCGGGTTCACGTCCTCGGCCCGATCGAAGACGATGCGAACGGGCGCGGAGGCTGCGCGCGAGGCGCGGGCAGGAGCGCTCACGGCGTCACCGCCGCCAGGCCGCGGAAGCCCTTGCCGATCACGTACTGCTCGATCGAGATCTGTCGGCTCGAGGCAGGCTTCACGGTCTTGCCGCTCGCGAACCGGGCCCGCACCGCATCGCCGAGCTTCTTGAAGTCCGGGCCCTGGAACAGCTTGCCGACGAAGTTGCCGCCAGGGGCGAGCACGAGCGTCGCGATCTCGAGCGCGCGCTCGAACAGTGCCTCGCTGCGCGCTTGATCCATGCTGCGGACGCCGCTGGTGTCGGGCGCCATGTCGGAGAGCACGATGTCGAACGCGGGAAGGTCGCCGAGGAGCTGCTTGACGTCGATGGTGAGGACGTCGCCCACCATGATGCGCGCGCCGGTCGGCGGGCGATCGAGCGGCGCGCGATCGAGGCCCACGAGGATCGCGCGCTCGCCGATGGTCTGGTTCGCGTACTGGAGCCACGAGCCCGGCGCGCAGCCGAGGTCCAACACGCGATGTCCGCCGTCGAAGATCTTGTGCTTCTCGTCGATCTCCTGGAGCTTGTAGACAGCGCGCGCGAGGAAGCCCTCCTTCTTCGCCTTCTGGTGAAAGCGATCGTGGCGCGTGCTGCGATCGTCGAGTCGTTTGGTCATGGGACGAGGGTCGTGAAAAAACACGAAGGCCCGACGCTCGCGCGCCGGGCCGACAGACAGCCGGAAGGGGAGGGAGGACGGCTTAGCCGCGACCCGCAGCCGCCTTCTTCGAGGCCTTGAGCGGGTTCTTCGAGCGAACCTCTTCCTTGCCCATGCCCTTGCGCTGGTATGTGGTTCGCGTCTGCGCCTTGGTGACCACGACGTACTCGTTCGCCGAGCCCGGCACGGCGCCGCGGACGAGGATGACGCCATCCTCTGCGAGGATGCGGAGCAGCTGAAGATTCTGGACGGTGACCCTCGCGTTACCCATCTGGCCCGCCATGCGCTTGCCCTTGTGGACGCGCTGCGGGGTGAGGCGGCAGCCGATCGAGCCGCCGTGGCGGAAGTACTCGTGCGTACCGTGGGCGCGCGTCATGCCCTTCATGTGGTGCTTCTTGATGACGCCCTGGTAGCCCTTGCCCTTGCTCCAGCCCTCGACGTCCACCGGGTTGTTCACCTCGAAGACATCGCTCGCCTGGACGGCCTGACCGACCGTGAACTTCGCGACCTCTTCGGCCGGGAGGCGGATCTCGCGGATGAAGCGCATCGGCTTGATGCCGCTCTCCTTGATCATGCCGAGCTCCGGCTTGTTGGCGAGGCGGACCGGCTTCTCGTCGAAGCCGAGCACCAGAGCCGAGTAGCCGTCGCGCTCCTGGGTGCGCGTACCGATCACGATGTTCGGACCCGTCTGGATCACGGTGACGGGGATCGACTCACCGTCGTCCGCGAACACCTGGGTCATTCCGAGCTTCTTGCCGAGCAGGCCGATCTTGAG
>JAYVLW010001030.1:0-2882 GCA_043759315.1 Myxococcales bacterium | reverse complement strand
GGTCTCGATGTGCAGATCGAGAAGAACCGGTTGCGGTTTCACGCCGGCACCGCGCTGCTCCTCGAGAGCGAGGAGTTGATCGCTCGTCTCGAAGGGCTTCTCGAGGACACGAGCCGCCGGGCGGAGGAGGAGTCGCGGCGGGCGGAGGAGGAGTCGCGGCGGGCGGAGGGAGAGACTCGACGCGCCGACGCCGCGGAGGTCGAGCTCGCGCGGCTTCGCGAGGAGCTCGCTCGCCTCAAGAAGTGACGACGAACAGCGGCCCACTCCCGTGGCTGCCGAACAGCCTGACGACCTGCATCACCGCGCGCCGGCGAGGACGGGTTGTGACAGCCCGAGATGGCTGAACCAGTGCTGCAAGGTCGAGTATCCAAGGTCGAGCGCGTCGGCGGCTTTGCGCAGAGACGCCGCGCGGGCGATGGCCACGAGGCGACGCGCGGCGAGGTGAAGATCGTCGAAGTTCCCGGGCCAGCCGTAGGCGGACAAGGCGGCTTGATTCGCCGCGGTGAGGTCCGAGAACTGGAACGGCGCCTCGTGCGCGGCGAGCGCGTGGTCGATCAGCGCGGGGATGGCGCGCTGGCGGAACGCGAGCGAGGGCAGGGCGATGACGCGCATCGCACGCACGTTCTCCGCGGCGAGGACCTGGTTGGCCTTGTCGACGCTCGGCGCGATCGCGATGACGCGGATCCTGTAGCTCTGCGAGAACGCGGATTGGACGAACGCGCCGTCGAGGATCGGTGCGTCGGGATCGATGGTGAGGATCAGCGTCGAGCGCGAGGCGGCGTCGAGGACCTCGCGCTGGCGACCTCGATCGGCGGGGACCTTGTGGAGGATCACCGGTGGCCGTCCGCGGAGCAGCGAGATGTCGTGGATCGTGCGCGCGAGCTGCGCCTGGCCACATCCGGCCTCGCCGGTGAGCAGCAGGTGCCGGCCGCCGGTCGCGAGGACGATCAAGCTGCTCGGCGATGCGTCGTCGCGGTGCGAGGAGGCGCCGAGGGAGTCGTCGTCCTCGGGCCCCAGCAAGCCCACGAGGATCGGGTACGCCGCGCGCATCTCGTCGTTCTGTGCGAGGAACGTGAACGGGCCCGCGGTGAACAGATCGCCGGGGCGGATCTCGAAGCTCTGCTCGCGCCGGCCTTCGAAGAACGTCCCGTTGTGGCTCGCCTGGTCGGTGACCTTCAGGCACTGGGTGCGGCGGTCCAGCACGCAGTGGAGGCTCGACAGGTAGCCGCCCGGGAGGGCGATGTCGCGATCGGGCGACGATCCGAGCGTGAACGTGCGGGTCTCGCGCGCGAGCGGGAACGCGACGGCGGTGCCGAACACGCGGAGCGAGGTGACGACGTCGGGCTCGTCGAGGTGCGCGCCGCGCATCGACTCTGGCAACGTCCTGGTCTCTGCGCGAGCGCGCCGCCGATCAGGATGCGGGTGGCACGGCGGGCCACGAGCAGGCCGCCGCGCTGCGCGCGGAGATCGCGCGGCTCGAGGCGCGCCTCGGCCTCGGCGGCGACAGCGCGGACGCGGTCAAGCGCCGGCACGCGGTGGAGGTCCAGGTCGCGATGCAGTCCGACTCGACGCGCCGCACGCGGGTGGCACGCGAGCTCGATGGCGATCGGGGGCATCCGGGGGTGGAGGTCCACGGGCATCTGATGGGCGTGGTGCACGCCGAGGTGTTCCGCCAGCGCGCGGCGACGGCCGGAGGCAAGGCAGATACGGGCTCGTGGATCCCGCTCCTCGAGCGCATCGCGAAGCTCGCGGGCAAGGACTTCCAGCACGAGACGGACGGTGGCCGGATCGCGAAGCGCGCCACGGCAGGCGACGCGGTGAAGATTGCGAGCCACGCGCGCGAACAGGTGAAGACGCTACTGCGACGTGCCAATGACAGGAACGCGAGCGCTGACGACCGTGCGGCGTACGAGCGCGCGGCGGAGGCGGTGGCGCAGGAGGCCGCCGAGATCGCGCTCGCCGCGTCGCCGGAGACCGACTTCAACAGCGCGTACGAGGTCCGCGACCAGCTCGTCAAGGACAGCTTCGGCGGTCCGCCGAAGGACGGCGAGGCTCCCGAGGCGGCGCGTCAGCGCGCGTACGACGACTACCTGCGCGAGACGGTCCTGCAACTCGCGGCGGATCGTGTCGGCTACTCCGAGCAGTCGGTCAGCATCAAGAAGCTGGCGACCGTGACGCACCCCGATCGGATCGCCGCGGTCATCGAGCAGCTGATCGCCGAAGGTCGGCTCCAGCCCGGCGAGATCGACGTCCGCCTGCTGGCGATGCTGCACACGGCGCAGTTCGGCGAGCGCGATCCGAACCTTCCTGAGGTCAACGCCCCGGCGCGATCGGACACCGCGCTGTGGCGAGACGTCGAAGCGTCCCAGCGCCAGAGTCGGCACCCGGGCGTCCCGGGCTGGGACGTCGCCGGCTCCGAGCACTTCGACTTCGACGAGCGCGGCGCCGATGCATTCGAGCACGTGTACGAGCGCAGCCTCGCCGAGGCAAGGCGGACGGGCACGCCCCGGGTCGCGCGGCCCCACGTCGGCGAAGGCGCGATCGATCCTGTCGAGGGCAAGCCGTATCACACCGACAAGGATCGCGTGATCCGCAACGAGGAGCCCGCGCACTACCAGCGATCGCGCGGCAACATCGAGGTGATGCTCGGGGCGCTCGAGAACCTCCAGCGGAGGGGCAAGCTCGACCCCACCCTGGTCATCGTCCGCCTGGGCCACGTGGCGCACGCGACCCCGGAGCAGGCCGCGCGGATGCGCGCGCTCGGCGTGATCGCGGAGGTCAACCTCGGCTCGAACATCCAGACCGGCTCGGTCAGCCAGACCGAGGGCGTCCACGGCAAGCGGGCGGCGGCCGAGCGGCTCGACGATCACGCGTTCGCGACG
>JAYVLW010001029.1:0-3059 GCA_043759315.1 Myxococcales bacterium | reverse complement strand
CAGGACGCCGATCCGGACCGCGGCATCGATTCCCTCGTCGACGAGGTTCGCGATCCGGTCGCCGATCGTGAGCTCTCCGATCACCTCCGGGTACTTGCGAAGGTAGGCGCACATCAACGGCGCGACGTGCAAGCGGCCGAACACGGATGGCGCCGCGACCACGAATCGACCGATCGGGGTCGTGCGCTCTGATTGCGCGGCCGCTTCGGCCTCCGCAAGATCCGCCACGATCCTCCGGGCTCGCTCGAGGTACCGGGTCCCCGAGTCGGTCAACGAGACCGAGCGCGTGGTGCGTTGGAGGAGTCGCGTCCCGAGCCGGTCCTCGAGGCCCGCGATCAGGCGGGTCACCGCCGACGGCGAGAGCTTGTGTCGCCGGGCCGCGGGTGCGAAGCCGCGGAGGTCAGCAACGGAGATGAACACGGTCATCGCGTCGAGGCGGTCCATCCGTTCTGTGTCGCCTGATTGTTGCAGCAGATGCAAGAGTGAAGTGAGTGCTGGCTGTATTGTGCCGCGGAGTTCCCAGGCGCACCTTGGCTTCAACGACGGTCGAACTGACTCGACCTCGCATCACCAAGGAAACCGTCATGTCACGCATCCCGACCCCGTCGACCATCGAGTCCTCGCCAGCGCTCGCCCAGCCGTTGCTCGCGGCCGTCCACAAGCAGCTCGGCAGCGTCCCCAACCTGTTCCGGATCGTGGGCAACAGCCCGGCCGCGCTCGAAGGATACCTGAGCCTCAGCGGCGCCCTCGGCAAGGGGACCCTGGATGCCCGCACGCGTGAGCGGATCGCGCTCGCTGTCGCCGAGATCAATGGCTGCGAGTACTGCCTTGCGGCGCACACCTATCTCGCCACGAAGCTCGCCAAGCTCGACGCCATCGAGATCGCCGCCAACCGCGACGGCTCCTCCGGCGACGCCAAGGCCGCCGTCGCGGTCTGGTTCGCCACCCAGCTGGTCCGCGAGCGCGGCCGCGTCTCCGCGGCCGACATCGCACGTGTCAAGGCCGCCGGCTACGACGACGCGCAGCTCGTCGAGATCGTGGTCCACGTGGCGCTCAACACGCTGACCAACTACGTCAACAGCGCGCTCGGCACCGAGCTCGACTTCCCGGCCGTCAGTCGTCGTGCCGCGTGAGCAGGGGCGTGACGGTAAGAGCCCGAGCCCCTTTTGAGCCCGACTCGATCGACTCACCCGCTCGCGGCCCCTAAGCTGGGCGCCGTGACAGAGCAGCTGGACGCGAAATGGCACGTTCCTCAGAGCTTCGACATCACGGAGCGTGCCGTCGCACTTCCGCCGCCAGCGGCGCTGGTGCCGACGGCTCCGATGCTCGGAATCCTCTCGGTGCGTGCACTCGAGGACCAAGCGACGGGAACCGGACTGTTCGCTCTCGTCACGTGGCAGGCCATGGCGGGGGCGAGTGCCGTGGCCGCGCAGACACTCGACCAGCTCGCGCATACATTGGATCTATCGGGCATCGAGCTGCTGATGCTCGGCCACGCTCTTGTCGCGACCGGCGCCGGCGACGGCGCGGCCTTCGAGGTCGCCCAGCGTGCCCGCAAGATCCTCAAGCACCCGGTGACCCCGCAATCGATCGACGCGAGCCTGCTTCTCGCCGTGACGGCGCTGCCCTACGGCGCCGAGCGTGTGCGAACCCTCCTCGACATGCTCGAACCCGAGCTGGCGCAGGGAACCGACGAGCACTTCGCTATCCACGCCCTGATCCGCGCAGCGGCCGACCCGAGCCCAGCGCCCCTCGACGACGCGTATACCAAGCTCGCCGCGCTCGACGATGCGTTCGGCCTTGCACAGTGCGCGCTGCTCGCGCACGCACAGGAGCTCGCGACGACTCGGCGCCCCGCGCTCCTCCGTGGCTACCTCGAGCATGCGATCTACCGCCACGAGAGCGACGGTCGGGCCGAGTGGGCGGCGCGAACGATCACGCACGCTCTCGTGCCGCTCCTCGTCGATGAGCTCGCGGCTCCGGTCGCCGAGATCACCGACCTGCTGGCACACGCGGCCGCTCTTGCGGTCCAGGCGCGATCGCAGCTCTCCTTGAAGTCCGTGTTCCGGACCGCCTCGAAGCTCGGCTACGTCGCTTCGATCAACACGCTCAACGAGTTCGATCCGCCGTCGTTCGCACGGCGCGCTGGTGATGCACCCCTGCCGGTGGAGGAAGCACCGAAGGCAAGAAAGCAGCCGGTGAAGAAGACCAAGAAGAAGCCGGCGGGTTGAACGCCCAGTGGGTGCTCGCCTCACCGCCGCTCGCCCGTCGGAATCGGACCTGACCGAAGGCCAGTAGAACGGCCAGCTTGACCAACCCCCCGCGCGCCCCCATAGTGACCTCGTTCTTTGACATGGGGGCGTACCGGTTTCGACGAGGATGAAGACGCTCGGATTGCGCGTCGTGGCGCCCAAGGCCACGTAAAAATGGGCAAACCATGCAACTGCGAACGATAACGCTGTTGCCCTCGCTGCCTGATAAAACCAGGTAACGACGGTTCTCGCAGCTTCCGTCTGTAGCTACGAAGGACCGACACAATCAGACTGGGCCTCCTGACCCGTCAACGTATGGAGGTCGAGACAAAGTTGGCTTGTTGTGCTCGCAGGCCGGCCGCTGCCGGCGAGCACGAGACTTTAAATAGCGTGCCTACGCGCGTAGACGTACGAGTAGAAGCATCTTCGGACGCGGGTTCGACTCCCGCCGCCTCCACCCCATTCTCCGACGACAACTGAATAACTGTACCAAGAGCTGTACCAAGCTCTCGCCTGATCTTGAGCTTGGACACTTCGCCGCAGGTCTTGGCCCACTGCAGGCCACGGTTGTAGCCGTCGAACGCCCCGCGGCGTTTTTTGGTATGGGTCACCCGGGTTTCGATGATCTCGGGGTCAGCGCCGTCCTCCAAGGCAAGCGTGATGAAGGTCGCCCGCATGTCGTAGTGCCTGCGATGCGGCATCCCGAGCGCAGGACAGTCGGTGTCACGCCAGCGCTTGCCGCTGTAGTCGTGGCCTCGGAACGCCTCACCCTCACGTGACCTGCGGCGTGCGGCATGAGCGGGCGGC
>JAYVLW010001028.1:0-3948 GCA_043759315.1 Myxococcales bacterium | reverse complement strand
CAACGCCTGCAAGATACCATCCCAGGGATATCAGCTAGTTACTTCTTGGCCGGAGGCGCTGGGGCCGCACCGGCCGCGGGAGCCGGCTGGGCCGGGGGCGTCGGAGGGGGCGGCTGGTTCGCCTGGTTCTTCAAGAAGGTCTGGATCTGCGTCGTGGTCTTGTCGATCAGCGTGACCTGCTCCTTCGCCTCGGCGATGTCCGCCGGGTCGCCCTGCTTGTCGAGGAACTGCCGGAAGTACTCCTTGGCGGTCTGGTAGGTCCCGAGCGACGCCTTGAGGTCCTCCTGCTTGCTCGCCCGGAAGTCCTTATAGAGCACGCCGAGGTTGTAGTAGGCCTCGCCCCGCTTGGGGTCGAGGTCCTTCGCCTTCTTGTACTGCGCCTCGGCGCCCTCGAGATCCTTGAGGCCGCGGAGCGCGGCGCCCAGGCCGATGTACGCATCGTAGCGCTTCGGATCGAGCTCGATCGCCTTGCCGAACTGCTCCTTCGCGGTCGCGTAGTTCCTGAAGCCCAAGGTGGTCAGGCCGACGTTCATCCGCGCCTCGATGAACTTAGGGTCGGCCTCGACGGCCGCCTGGAAGTTCTGGAGCGCGAGCGACAGCGCGTTGCGGCGCATGTAGTAGAGGCCGTACGCGTTCTGGAGCGGTGCGTACTTCTCGTTCCGCTTCTTCCCCTCGTCGAGCAGGAGCTTCGCGAGGTCCAGGCGGTTCTTGTTCTTCTGGTAGCCCTCCATGTAGACGAGGCCGTACACGGTGTAGGCCTCGGCGCTCTCGGAGGCCACGCCGAGGACGTTCGACAGGTTGAACCGCGCGTCCTCTTCGAGCTTCTTCCACTCGGGGTTCTTGTCCCCGAGCTTGCGCATCTGCTCGAGCTCGAGAGATGCGATGTTGATCCGCGCGGCGACGAGCTTGCCGTTCGCCTTGATCGCGCTCTCCCAGTACGTCTTCGCGCCATCGATCTTGCCGGCGCGGAAGTAGATCTCGCCGAGGTTCGACAGCGACATCGCGATCTTCGTCGCGTCGCCCTTCATGCGCGACGCCGCCTGGTACGCCGCCTCGGCGTCCTTCACCAGGTTGCAGCGGTGGAACGACAGCCCCACCATGAACTGCGCTTCGACGAGCTCGGCGTGCTCGCGCACGACGGCCGCGAACCGGTCGGCCGAACCGCGGCACGCGGCCTCGTTCCAGGCACCCTTGTCGTTGTTCGCGAAGTTCTCCATCGCCGACGCGTAGTCCTTCTTCGCGTCCTGGCTGATCTCGCGCTTCGGCTCGGTCTTGCCCGGCGTGCTCGTATCGTTCTTGAGCACGTTCGGCGGCGGAGGAACGTCCTTGCCCGCGCCGAGGCCCGAGCCCTTCTTCTGCCCGCCACCGCATGCAGCGGCGAACATCGTCGCGAGGATCAAGGAGCTGGCCGCGAGGCCATACTTGTTGGTGTTCATGTTCATGATCCTTTTTCAGTCCAGCTTCTGAACGGGGGGCTCGACCGTGATCACCGGCGCGACCAGCGTCGGGTCAGCGCGGAGCTCGGAGGCCGACGGGTACTCTTCCGGCTTGATCTGTCCGAGCTCGCGCTCGCACATCTTCGACCAGTCCGAGAACCAGCCGAGCTCGGTCGACTTCGAGAGACACACACCGTACGCGTTGAGCGACGCCGCCTCGAGGGGCTCGGCGACCTCCGTCATCTTGTCGCAGAACGCCTCGACCTTCTCGTCGGCGAACTCGCCGGTGCGGACGTCCTTCGGGATCTCGGCCGTGAACAGTGCATCCGAGAAGTTCTGCGAGATCTGACCGAGGCGCGCGGCCGCGGTGATCGAGTTCGCGGCGTCCTTGATGCCGAGCACGCCCTCGTACTTGGCGGTCGCGGCACCGCCGACCTTCTTCTTCTGCTCGACCCAGTCGTTGAAGCGCTTCAGGCTCTTCGCGCTCTCCGCCTTCTTCTTGGGATCCGGGTCGAAGTTGAGGTTCGCCGGGAACCCCAGCGAGAGATACGCCTCGAAGTCCTTGTCGGCCTCGGCGACCTTCGCGAGGCCGTAGTAGTAGCGCGCGCCGCCCTCGTCGCCGCCGGTCTTGCCGGAGCTCTTCTCGAAGATCTTCGCGGCCGCGCCGTACGCGGCGAGCGCTTCCTTCATCTTGCGCTCGTCGCGCTTGACGACGGTCAGCTTGATCTTCGAGTCCGGGCCGCACTGCGTGGGCTGGTCGTTGCCGCCCTTGCCGCGCTTCTTCTTCTTGATGTTGATGGCGCGCTCGCGGATGATCTTCACGCACGATCCGTCGACCTGCTTCACCGGGCAGCTCTGCTCCCACAGGATCGCGCCGATCTTGGCGTTCGCGATCACGAGGCGATCATCGCCGCCCTTCGGGTAGCTGCGGATGTAGTCGCGGAGGTGCTTGATGACCGCGTCCTTGTCGCCCTGCTTCTCGTAGACCGAGGTCAGCGAGAACTTCGCGTTGGCGGCGAGGTCCGGCTTCTTCGCGCCGAACGTACGGATGAAGTAGTTCGTGTTCTCGATCGCCTTCGCGTCGTCGCCGATGCCCTTGCGGTAGAACACCGCGTCGCTCATCGCGTCGAACGCGTCCTTCTCACCGGCGTACTTCTTCGCGTACTCCTCGAGCTTCTCCGCCGACTTGTCGTAGAACGCGACGTCGCCATACGCCTTGCCGATGCGCGCGAGGGCCTTCGCCGTCAGCTTGCTCGACGCGTAGTACTTCTGGAGCAAGGTGAACGCCGAGATCGCGGCGCCGATCGACTTGCCTTCCTCGTAGCAAACGCCGGCGTTGTAGAGCACCTCGTCGTTCTGCTTGCTCTCGGGATCGCGGTTGTAGATGTCGAAGTAGGCCTGGCCGCACTGCACGTACAAACCGAAGTCCTTCGTCTCCTTCGCCTTCTTCTCGAGGCTCTCCGCCTTCTTGCGCATCGACTGCGCCTTCAGGGTGTTGAGCGTCTGCTTCAGGTCATCCTTGCCCTCGAGGAACTTCTGGTCCTTGTCGAGCTTGTCGGCGAGCGCGAGCATCTCGTCGTACTTCTGCGTGCGGTTGTAGGTATCGAGCAGCAAGTTCGCCGAGAACTCGGCGGTCTCGTGCTGGCGGTGCTTCTCGAGGATGTCCTCGAACAGCGGGATCGCCTTGTCGAACTGGTTGTAGCGGCGATAGATGTTCGCCTTGAGGAACTTCATTCCGACGAGCTCGTCGTCCTTCGGGTCCTTGATGTAGTTGATGTAGATGTCGAATGCCGCGAGCATCTTCTCCTCGCGCGGCGGGATCGGCTTCGGCTCCGGAATCTTGTCGAAGTCCTTACCGGGGTCATCGACCTTGTCGGCCTGCTGCTTGACCCGCGGGTCGACGTTGAGCGCGTTCTTCCAGCCGAGCACCGAAGCGTACGCGGCCTCCTTCATCAGCTTCGCATCGACCTTGCCGCCCTTGACGACGTCGGTGAACGCGACCGCGGCGTTCTCCCACAGCTCGGTCTGCAGGCGCGCGTTCTTCTCGTTCTCCGCCCGGCTCCAGATCAGCTCGGCGTAGAAGTACTGGGTCTGCGCGTAGTCCTCGGCGTCGGTGAACACGTCGAGGTAGACCTTGTAGAGCTTCTCGGCGTACGCGAGCGTCTCCGGGTTCTTCGTCTTCGCGGACTCCGAGTGGTACGCGCGCGCGAGCTCGCCCGACATCGCGGCGGCGTTGTCGTGGCACTCCTGCGCCTCGGCGGCCGGCAGCACCTTCTTGGGCTTCAGCGCGCCCCACAGGCGGACGAGGTTCTCGATCTCCTTGACCTTGTCGCCGGGCGACGCGCCCGGCATCGACAGCATCGCGTGCGAGACGTTGTACTGCCACAGACAGACGTTCTTGTCCGTCGGCGCCGTCTTCATCAGCTCCTGGTAGACGTAGATCGCCTTGTCGCTCTTGCCCTGCGCCAGATAGAGGTCGGCGAGGATCTGGAGCATGTTGAACGCGTACTTG
>JAYVLW010001027.1:0-24215 GCA_043759315.1 Myxococcales bacterium | reverse complement strand
GCCTGCAACCGAGAAGTCGCCGAGCGAGGCACTCCTGCGTCGCTCGGTGTGGGGCTGGTCGCTGATCCTCGGCGGTGTCGCCTTGATGTTGATCGGCGGCCGGGCGGGCCTCGGCGAGATCGCGCAGGCGGTCGGCCTGTGCGTGCTGATCGTCGGCTGCTGGCTCGCCTGACCCACGCCGATCTCGTGTGAGAATAGACGCGTGCGTGTTTGGCTCGGATCACTGGTACTTGTGCTGGGGACGACCGCGTGTGATCAGGTGTTCGGGCTCGAACGCGGCGCGGATCATGGTCCGGTGCCAATCGGACACTGGTCGTTCGATGAGACCTCCGGCGCAGTCGCGGCCGATGACACCGCCACGCCACATGCTGCGGCCCTCTTCGGAGACCCGGCGCGTGGCCCAGGGGCGATCGGCGGCGCCCTGCTCGGCGACGGGATCGATGACTACGTCCGGATCGACGGCCTCGACTTTCGCGCGACTGCTACGGTCACCGTGTCCTTGTGGGTGCGCTTCGACATGACGCCGCCTGTGGTCACGCTGTTCGAGTCGAGCGACAACTTCAACGTCATCGAGACTGGGTTCGGGCTGTTCTTCGACAGCGTCGGTTGTACCCCCGGCACACTTGCAGGAGAGCTGGTGGGCGACGTCGGGTACACGAAGCACTGTTACGGCTCACCAGCGCTTCACGAATGGCAGCACCTGGTGACGATCTACGACAAGACAGGTCCGGGCACAGAGGCGATCCATCTCTATGTTGATGGGGAGCTCCAACCGAACCTGCCCTCGACGCCTGTCGACGAGCACACCAACACCGGGACGTTCGGGCAGCACCCGTTCTTCGTGCTGTCTCGCGTGATCTCAGGGGTCCATCTGCCGGCCGCGATCGACGATCTTCAGATCTTCGACCGGGCCCTCGCGGGGGACGAGGTGCTCGAGCTGCACGCTCAGGGTGGCTAGGTCGCGTGCAGCGCCGGCGCCACGTGATACAGCATCACGTACACGATCACGCCGGTCACCGAGACGTACATCCAGATCGGCCACGTGAACCGCACCAGCTTCCGGTGCTTGTCGAAGTTGCCGCGGAGCCACGCCCAGCGGGACGAGCACGAGGCTGAGCGCTACCTGCACGACGAGGTAGCCGGCGATCTCGACCACGCCGAACCCGCGATGGATCATGTGCAGGTGCTGGGCGCCCGACTCGGGCCACCAGTCGCCGCTGATCGCGCACTCGCGGCACAGGGTGCCACTCGCTATCTAGCTTCTGTCAGCGCGTACCGATCAGCCGGCGCCATCGGTCGACGATCTCGTGGTCCTCCGCGAGCTCGCAGACCTTCTCGAGCGTAGCCTCGACGTAGCGGCGGTCCAGCTTGGGGCCGTGGCGACGGAGGATGCCTTCGACGTCGAGGAGGTCACGAGGACGCCCTGCGACGACCTTGAGCACCGCGAGATCCTCGGGCGAGGGGAATCGGACCGATCGGCCGAACAACGTGCGGAGCCGACTGTGCGTGTACGCGAGGTCTTCGATGAACAGACTCCGGACGATTAGATCGAAGTGGTAGTTGCCCCTGTCGAGTCGGATCGACCCACCCTGCCGCACGGCTTCGAGCTCGACCTCGACGTCGGCCGTGAACCCGTGCTTGGTGGCATAGGTGACGAGCGCACGAAGCGCGGCGGTGTCCGCAAACACGATGACATCGAGGTCGGCCGTCAGCCGTGGCTCGCCGACCACGGTGACGGCGAGCCCGCCGATCACGACGTAGCGCGTTCGCTGTGCCTTGAGTGCATCCAGGCACGCCCGGCAGAAAGCGTCGAAGCTCTGCGCCTTCACTTGCGGCGAGATCGTCGATCAAGGATGCCGATGGCCAGGGCGAGCGACGGCGGCCGCGGCCCCTTGGCGGGTTTGATGATCCGCATCACGTCGGAGGTCAGCAGCGCCTCGCCGATCGAGATCGACTGCTTGATCGACATCCCGCGGAGCGCGGCCAAGTCCCGCCTCGCATCTCGCTCCCAGCCACTCATCGTCGCTGCAGGATACACCCGAGGCACGCTGCATCCAACATGGGGCTCGGTTCGCCGTCGCGTTGCTGCGGCCCAGCAGAGACCTGGGCGGGCGAGGTGAGCAGGGTGGTGGCTCTCGGGGGTGCAACATCCCCCACCCAGTCCGGTGGGTACGCGCATACGATGATCGCCGGGCTACGCGTGCCGATGTCGAGGGGGCACTGTGTGCGACGTAACCGTTCTTGACCGCGTACGCCGTATGCTCGTGGGGGATCACGCGGATGAACTTCGTGTGATTGCTACGGGCCACTCGTTCGGTGTCATGGCCATCACGTCGCTCCCAGGACCGCTCGACCCCGGGTGGCCGGGCACGCCGCCCGAGCGCCTCGAACGCTCCCGGTATCGTGCGATATTCGCGGCGTGAGCGTCTTCGTCAGTCTTCCGTCGTTGAAGAAGGGATTTCCGAAGCACATGCCCGTACCGACGCGCCTCGAGGCGTTCGGAAAGTGGCTCAAGTGCGTACCCCACGGGGGCCTTGGCTATTTCGACGGGCTTTCGAGTGAGCCGCTCGACACCACGTACACCGACAATCGTGTGGCCACCGAGACGCTGCGACGCTCGCTCGGGATCTTCCTCTCGCTTGGCGACGGCTCGCGCCTCGCACTGTGGAACCACGGTGGCAAGAGCCCCGCGGTGGTGCTCCTTGGCTCGGAAGGGGAGCTCAAGAACGTCGCCCCCGATCTCGACACCTTTCTGCTCGCGTGGAGCACGGGCAAGTGCGGCGTCGGCGATCTCGACGAAGAGGACGACGACGTCGAGTCGGCCCGGCCGGCCCTCGCCGAGTGGCTCGCTAACGAGGGCGCGAAGAAGTCCACTGCGTCGGTCCCGTCGTTCAAGGCATGGTTCAAGGAGACCGTCGTCGACGCTGTGCCAGCGGCGAAGAAGAAGAAGCTCGCGAGCGCCGCCACGGCCGCCCTCGCCGACGCGGAGCGTGTCGGCGTCGACCTCGGGTCGGTGCGCGCGAAGATGCCGAAGGGCTTCCCGCTCCCCGCCCGCTTCGAGGGTTTCGCCAAGTGGCTCTCCAAAGCGCCCCAGGGTGGGCTCACCGAGAGCGATCTCTCCCTCGCCGGCTACGCGCACTCTCTCACGAGAGACGACGCGGTCGACGCGGAGCTTCGAAAGGTCCTCGTGCTCTTCCTGTCTGCGCGCGACGTCGTGAACGGCGAGACGACCGAGCTCGGGCTCTGGAGCCACGGCGGCGCGGTCCCCTCCGTCATCGCGCGGATGGGCGAAGAGGAGTGGCGAAGCGTCGCGCCGGACTTCGACACGTTTCTCCTCGCGTGGGCGAGCGGCGACGCAGGCGTCGCGGAGCTGGAGGGCGGCGACGAAGCCGCCCGCGCCGAGCTCGCCGCATGGCTCGCGAAACAGGGCGCCAAAGCGTCGAAGACGACGACCCCGAACATCGCTACGTGGATCGCCAAGGTGACCGCCGACGCCAAGGCGAAGCGGCCGGCACCGAAGAAGCTGACCGCCCCAAGCAAGCCACCTCTGGACATGGCCAAGCGTGCGCTCTCTCTCCTCGGTAGGAGGAAAGACGATGAAGCGGTGATCGCGTTCGCGAACGCGCTCGGTATCGACCTCGCGTCGATCACCGACGACAACGAGTTGAACCGCCTCTTCGTGCCGAAGCAGGGCTACTCGTTCGCGTTCCCCATCCCCAAGGACGAGAATGCGCAGCGCGTGCGCACCTTCGCGAGCGTGCGCTTTCATCGTGCCAAGAATCGGTGGTGGAGCTACGCGCTCGGTCGCGACGTTTCGTTCTCGGAGTTCACGGGCGCGCTTCCGCGCGGCCTCGCGTTCAGTCAGTCGCGAAGTGAGGCCAGAAGGCTCCTGGGCGAGCCCACGAAAGAGGACGACGACGATCTCGAGTGGACCGACGAGAAGGGCGTCACGCTCGTGGTCGAGTTTGCCTCGCAGTGGGACAAGATCCCGGAGGGCGAGATGAAGTGCGTCGTGCTGCGAGTATGAGAGTGCTCGAGGATTGGCCGGTCGATGCGCCCTTCTCGGCGCGGCGAAGGTAGCGTGGGCTTCGCAAGCACCGAACCGGTTTACGAGGGCGTGCAAGGAGTGTGAGCGAACCGACGGACACCGCCCACGCGTGGTAGCTCGAGACGCTCGTGCCCCGGACGAGACCCGAGGTCAAATCGGAAGCGCCCTTGTCGCTCGCGGATCCTGCCACCGAGAAGTCGCCGAGCGAGGCACTCTTGCGTCGCTCGGTGTGGGGCTGGTCGCTGATCCTCGGCGGTGTCGCCTTGATGCTCGTCGGCGGCCGGGCGGGCCTGGGCGAGGTCGCGCAGGCGGTCGGCCTGTGCGTGCTGATCGTCGGCTGCTGGCTCGCCTGAGCCCCGGCTAGGTCGCGTGTAGCGCCGGTGCCACGTGATACAGCATCACGTACACGATCACGCCGGTCACCGAGACGTACATCCAGATCGGCCACGTGAACCGCACGAGCTTCCGGTGCTTGTCGAACCTGCCGCGCAGCGCGTGCTTGAGCGCACCGATCACGAGCGGCACGAGCACCACGGCGAGCACCATGTGGCTGAACAGCGTGACGAGGTAGATCGTCTTGTCGATGCCCTCGCCGGGGTACTTGTGCGCGCCCGTGGTGAGGAACCGGATGATGTACGAGACGAGGAACACCGACGATGCCCCGAACGCCGTGAGCATCCGCTTGCGGTGCAGCGCCTGGTCGCCTCGCGCGATCGCGACGCGACCTGCGACCAGGAACACGAAGCAGGTGAAGTTCAGGGCCGCGTTGATCGCGGGATGGAGCTGCTCCCAGGTCATGCGCGGCCGTCGAGGACCATCACCGAGAACAGCACGGGGAGGTAGACGATCGAAGCCAGGAACACGGCGCGGGCCCACTTGGTGCCGCCGTTTCGCATGCCCGCGAAACCCTGGAACAGCACGAACGCGCCGAGCAGAGACGCGGTGACGAGGTACAGCCAGCCGGCCACGCCCAGCGGGACGAGCACGAGGCTGATCGCGACCTGCACGACGAGGTAGCCGGCGATCTCGCGGCGCGCCGCGGTCTCGCCGCGCGAACCGGGGAGCGTCTTCAGACCCGCCGCGTCGTACTCGCGCTGGCGATACATCGCGATCGCGTGGAAGTGCGGCACCTGCCAGAAGAACAGCACGCCGAACACCGCGAGGCCGGCGAGCTCGATGCGGCCGGTTGCCGCGGTCCAGCCCATCAGCGCGGGCATCGCGCCCGGAACGCCGCCGACCCACACGGCCCAGTGCGAGCGCTGCTTCATCGGCGTGTAGACCCCGACGTAGAGGATCAGCGCGAGCAGGCCGAGCGCCGCGGTGACGAAGTTCACGGCTGCGAGCACCGGGAGCGCGAGAACACCCTGGATCGCACCGAACCACAGCGCCGTCTCCGCCTGGAGGCGACGCTGCGGCAGCGGCCGGTTCCGCGTGCGCGTCATCAAGCAATCGATGTCGCGCTCGAGCCACATGTTGAGCGTGTTGGCCGAGCCGACGATCAACGCCGTGCCCGCGAGGAGCAGCAGCGTGGTGGAGACCTGCGCGGTGCCCGGCGCGAGGCTGATCGCACCCGCGGCGGTGAGCAGCGCCATCACCATGATGTTCGGTTTGACGAGCGCGACCAGGTCGACCGCCTTCGCGCGCAGAACCTGTGCGGTCACGTCGTGACCTCCGCCGGGGGACGCGAGAATGCGCGCGCGGGCGGGAGACCTTCGGTGTGTTCCACGCGGCTGGTGCGTGGCGCGGTCATCAGCCACATCGACATCCACATGGCCCACAGGGTTGCAGCGCCGGCGAAGTGCCCGACGGCGAGCGGCACCGCGCGCATCGACAGCACGGTCATGATGCCGAGGCAGACCTGCGAGACGACCACGAACGGCGCGACCAGCGCGAGCAGCCTGAGCTGTGGCCAGGACTTGGCGCGGCGCGCGACGATCACCGCGGCGATCGTGGTCACGACCGCGACGACCACGCCGAACCCGCGGTGGATCATGTGCAGGTGCTGGACGCCCGACTCGGGCCACCAGTCGCCGCTGATCGTGCACTTCGGCATGCCGAGGCAGACCATCGCCGCGCCGAGGTGGCGGACGAGCGCACCGAGGAGGAGCTGGATGAACACGGCGCCGCCGGCAATTCCGATCCATCGGCGCGCGGAGCCGACCTCGAGGCGCAACTTGTCGTGGCGCTGGATCTCGATGACGCTCGGCGCGGGACGCGTCTGGAACGCCGTGTAGATCAACGTGGCGAAGTAGCTCATGCCGAGGAGCAGGTGGCCCGTGGAGACGAACCACGGCAGCTTGTACTGCACGGTGATCGCGCCGAGCGCGCCTTGCGCGATGACGAGGCCGAGGAGGATGAACGCCAGCTTCCCGAAGCCAGGACGATTGGCACGACGGCGGAACAGCAGGACGGTCAGCGCGATCTGCAGCAGGCCGACCGTCATCGCCGCGAGACGGTGACCGTGCTCGTAGAACACGCCGCCGACCATCGGGGGGAACAGCTGGCCGTTGCAGACGAGCGTGGGCTCGGGGCAGGCGAGGCTGGACCCTGTCGGGTTCACCGTCCCGCCGATCACGAGCAGGAGGAAGGTGGCGAACGCCGCGAGCTTGGCAAATCGGTGCTCCAGCATGAAACTCCGTCGGTGAGGTACCACATCTGGTGCAGCGTCGACGCCGTTGGGTTCGCGATGCGACAAGACACCGCTCGCGGCTCGGACCCAAGCGAAATCAGTAGGTTATCTAGCGAGCGAGGGTTGCGGTGATGGTTTCTGTGGGCGTACAGTGATCGCGGCGAGCGCATGACCGACTCCTGGGTCGAAACGACGTCGATCGGCACGCTGCGATCGGACGACCTCGCCAAGGCCGGCGTCACGTTCCGGTACAACCACTTCCTGTACAGGATGCTGGGCAAGCACCTGTCGAACGGCGGGATGGGCACGGTCTACGAGCTCGAGCGCCGTGACGAGACCACCGGTGCGATCGAGGCCGTGGTCGGCAAGGTGTTCCACTCGAACTACCTCTACCAGCTGCGCACCGATGACGTGACGCGGAGGGATCACCACAACAACCTCGCCGCGATGGCGCGGATCGCGGCGATCGAGCATCCGAACATCCTGCCGACCTACGTCTCCGCGCCGATCGCCGACAACTACCTGTTCGTCACCCCACGCATGGGCGTCACGCTGCTCGAGGCGATCGCGAAGCACAACCTGACGCCCCGCGCGCGCACGAAGCTGCTGGTGCAGGCGCTCGACGGTCTCGCAACCCTTCACGCCGCGCGCCTCGTGCACCGCGACTTCACGCTGCGCAACGTCCTCGTCGACGACGGCGCGAACGTCGCCTACTTGTTCGACTTCGATCTCGCGATGTCACTCGACGACGTGGGCTCCCAGACCTATCGCACGTACTACAAGGGCCGTATCTTCGGTTCGCCTGGGTGGTCGGTCGCGCCGGAGACGATCGATCAGGCGCTGATGGACTCGAACATCAACACGTCGCTCGATATCTATGCGATCGGCGGCGCGCTTCACGGACTGTTCACCGAGCAGCTGCTCTACGGCGCCGCCGATGACATGTGGGCGCTGCTGATGCGCATCGGCGAGGGCGTGGTGGTCGGTGGGAAGAGCAAGGTGCACTACCCCGACACCGTCCCGATGAACCTCCGCAGCGTGATCGAGGGCTGCCTCGAGCGCGATCCGACGCAGAGGTTCCCGTCGGTACAGGCCGTGGTGCAGGAGCTGCGCGGCATGCTGCGCGAGCTGCCCGACGAGCGCCAGCGGTTCGCGCGCAGCCGGACCGAGGCCACGGATCCGGGCGCGAAGCCCGTGCGCACGACGGGCGCGATCGCGGCGCAGTCCGATCCATCGATCACACCCGAGGTCGTGGAGTCCGCGGCCTCCGCCGTTCGCGCCTGGGGCTACGAGGTCGAGCGCAGCCTCGGTCGTGCAAAGGGCCACCCGATCTTCCTCGCGTCGCCGCAACCCGAGATGGTCGCGAGCGGAGCGTTCCCCGACGCGAACATCTTCCCGAAGCTCGTCACGATGATCGATCTCACGAAGATCCAGGACCCGCGGAAGTTCGTGGAGGACTGGCAGCAGTACTTCTGGCCGATCCTGAAGCGCGTGCGCGAAGGTCTGCTGACGTCACTCCACAAGGTCATCTACGACGCGAACACCAGCTCGCTGCTGCTGTTCTCCGAGTACGTCGACGAGCCGCGGTTCGGCGATCGCATCGCCGAGTCCGACCTGCACATCGACGGCGCGCTCGCGCTGGGCCTGCTCGTGATCAAGCAGGTCGCCGCGCTCCACGAGCACGGCATGGCGCACAACAACATCTCGCCCGGCGCGCTGCTGTTCAAGGGCGCTGCTGCGACGCGCACGGTGATGCCGGCGATGATCGGCCTCGTCGAGCCCGCGATGGGCCCGGAGGCGATGGCCGGCGACTGCCGTGCGCTCGCCGGCATGGTGCTGACCTGGCTGCGGCCGAACCGCGTCGCCTCCTTGCACGTTCGCATCAAGCCGATGTTCGAGGCGATGCGCGGCAAGCTCAACGCCTGGGCCTTCGACAAGCAGGTCCGCACGCCCTCGATCGACGAGCTCAACCAGCTGCTGAGCGATGCGCTCGCGCTCGTCGACTTCAACTTCTCGGTGCTGCGCGACTCCGGTGGCGACCTGCAGGAGTACGCGCTGCTGCTGATCAGCCTGCGTATCTACCACCTGCTGTGGCCGACCGTGGCGACGCCCGCGTCGAGAGCGTCGCAGCCGCAGATCAAGAAGTGACGGACGCCGCCGAGGCACGGTCCCCCCGCTGGAAGCTCGCCGTGGCGCTCGTGGTCGTCGCGATCGGCGCCGCCGGGTTCGCGATCGTCTTCCGCGCCGCGCTCACCGAGGTGGCGCACGCGCTCGGCGGTTCGGACGTGGTCTCGATGATCGCCGGCCTCCCGTGGTGGCAGCGGATCGCCCTACCCCTCGCCGGAGGGCTCGCCGCCGGCCTGGTCGCACTCGCCGCGGCGCGCGTGCGCGAGGGCGCCGGTGTGGGCTACGTGATGGAGGCGATCGTCCTGGGCAACGTGCGCGTGCCGCTCGCCCGCAGCGCGCTCCAGGCCCTCGGCTCGTGGCTCGCCATCGCCGCCGGGAACTCCCTCGGCCGCGAGGGGCCGCTGATCCAGGTGGGCGCTGCCTCGGGTGAAGCCGCGCGCCGCGGCCTCAAGCTCGACGATGCCACCGCGCGCGTCGTGCTCGCCGCCGGTGTCGCCGCGGGGTTCGCCGCCGCATACAACGCGCCGATCGCGGCGGTGTTGTTCGTCGTCGAGGTGGTGACCGGCGTCGCGATCCTCGAGGCGGTGGTACCCGTGGCGATCACCACCGTGCTCGCGACGGTGATCACCCGTCTCGCTCTCGGAGAGGGGCCGATCTATGGCGTGCGCAGCTTCACCTCGATCTCCCTCTACGAGCTGGTAGCGTTCATCGGCGTCGGCCTGGTGGCTGCGCCGCTCGGTGTGGGCTTCCTTCGCCTGCTCGGCATCGTCGAGCGCTGGTGGTCGAAGCTGCCGATGCCGGTGCGCCCGGCCGCTGGTGCGCTCGTCGGCGGGGCGATGATCTGCGCGCTGCCGCTGCTCGCGGGCAACGGCTTCGAGCCGCTCGCGATGCTGCTGGACGGCAAGCTCGCGATCGCGACCGTCGTCTGGCTGCTGATCGCCAAGCCGTTCGCCACCGCGACCGCCGTCGGGTCGGGTAACCCCGGCGGCGTGTTCACGCCCACGCTCCTCCTCGGGGCGTGCGCGGGCACGTTGTGCGCGCTCGGCCTGCACGAGATCCTCGGCGATGCGATCAGCTCGCCCGGCGCGTACGCGCTCGTCGGCCTCGCAGCCGCGCTCGCCGCCACCACGCACGCGCCGCTCACCGCGACCGTGCTCGCGTGCGAGCTGTCCGGAGACTGGGCGATGGTACTGCCGCTGCTCCTCGCATGCGCGATCGCCGCGGGGCTCGCGCGCAGGCTCTACATCGACTCGGTCTACACCGCCGAGCTGTCGCGCCGCGGCCTGCGCTGGCGGCTCACCCTCGACGGGCGTCGCACCATCGCGAACCAGCAACAGGTCGTCGACGTCATCTGAGAAGGTTCACGACGCCCAGATCCGCAACCGCGCGCCCCACCGGTACAGCCACAGCAGCCCGGCCATGCGAAGCGGGACGGTCTTGCGGATCGGCCGGCGTGCGATGCATCTCTCGACGGTGCGGGCGGCGCGATCTGCGGTGATCATGAACGGCTTCACCTTGGACTTCGCCATCGCGGTATCGACGAAACCGAACCGCACGTTCGTCACCGCGACCCCGTGACGACGACATGCGAGCGCCAGCCCTTCGAGATACGACGACATCCCGGCCTTCGACGCGGCGTAGCTCGGAGCCTCTGGCGACCGTAGCTGGTCGGCCTGGCTGGAGATGCCGATCAGGTGACCGGCCCGCGCCGCCACCATGCGAGGGAGGAGCACCTCGGCCGTGACGGCGAGGCCGACGAGGTTCGTCAGGAACACATCGGCCTCGTGGACCGGCGTCGCCAGGTCGAGATCGTGGCCGATCCCCGCGGCATAGACGCAGACGTCAGGGACGTCCTCGCCGGCGAGGATCTCGCGATAGCTCGAGGCACGAACGTCCGCGACCACGTGCCGATAGGCGGGGTGTGCCAACCCGGCCGGTCCGCGCGCCAGGCCGGTCACCGTCCAGCCGGTCGCGACAAGCCGGTGCGCGAGCGCGAGGCCGATGCCTGTCGATGCGCCGACGATGATCGCCCTGGGCACGCCGCGAGTGTATCTCGCTCGCGCGGCCTGTCTACGGGCAGGCGAGCGACGAGCCGGTGAACGGCGTGTCGCACGCGAACGGGGTCGTCATCACGAGCGCGGCGTCGATCTCTACCTCGGCGTCGGTCGTGGCGACCGCATAGGTTCCGATCGCGAGGTCATCGACCGTCGAGACATCGATCCGACGCTCGAGGCCGCCGTTGACGCCGAGGAAGCACGCGGCCGTGCCGGTCGCGAGGTGCGTGTATGCGCGCGTCACGCTGAGCACGAGCTTGTCGTCGGCGAAGAACGGGCCCACGCGCATCGTGTTCACGGCACCACCGATCTCCTGGATCTCGAGCGTATCGCCGGTCGGCGCGTGAACGATCGTGCACGTGAAGCCGGCTGTCACGCCGTCGCCGTCGACGACGACGCTGACCGACGCGTCGGGCATCGTCCACGCGAGCTTGCCGATCCGCGCCTGCATCGTGATGCCGTCGCCGGGCTCGTTGCGCTTCGAGAACCAGCGTGCGGTCGTGCCGGTCGCGCGATCGTTCGCGATGGTCCAGCCGGTGCCCGTGAACGCCGCGGCCTCCGCCGGATCGGCGAACGGAAAGAACTTCGCGATCGTATCGTCCGCGATCTTCGGTCGCCGATCGCACGCGTCCCCCACGCCATCGGGGAACTGGCGCTCGCCGAGCTCGGTGGTGTCGGCCTGGTTCGCGTTCGGGGAGGCGGGGCAGTTGTCGCACGCGTCCCCCACTCGGTCGGCGTCCTCGTCGTGCTGCGTCGGGTCCTGCTTGTTCGGGCACAGGTCCGCGGCGTTCGGGATGCCGTCGCCGTCGACATCGTTCGGATCGGCCGGCCCCTGGATGCCGTCATCGCCGGTACACGCCGCACATGCGACGAGGGCGAGCGAGATCCAGCGCATGCCCTCAGTGTAGCCGGGTTAGTATCCCCGGCATGAGGGCGTTGTGGTTGATCCTGATCACGCTCGGCGCCTGCGAGGGTCCATCGCCCGCGTCGGGTCCGGGTCCGGCGCCGGCACCGAACCCTTCCCTGGACGTCGAGCAGCAGCTCGACCAGGTCGCGCAGAAGATCAAGGCACGCGATGTGCTCGGGGCGCGGGAGGACCTCGCGCGGCTCGATGACGAGATCGCGGCGCGCAGGATGGCCGCCGTGCTGGGGGCCAAGGTCTGCGCGATGCGCGCGGAGACCGAGCGCGTCGGCATGATGATCGCGACGCTCGACCTGGCGGCCGCGCTGCCGTGGCTCGATCGTTGCGAGCAGGTGGCGCTCGAGAACTTATATCCGCACGAGCGGATCCAGATCCTCGCCCTTCGCGCCGACGCGCGGCACCGCGCGGGCAAGCCCGGGTCGCCCGAGGACGAGGCGGCCGCGGTGAGCATCGCCGGCCGGCTCGGCAAGGAGGTGCAGGACGATGATCTGTCCGCGCTTCGCGATCTCGCCGGGCAGCTCACCGCGAACGGCGATCCGGTTCGCGGAAGCAGGCTGAACAAGCAGATCGTCGAGATCAAGCGCGCAAAGCTCAGTCCTCGTTGATCAGCTGGGTCGGGTCCTCGGGCCACTGGTGCCGTGGATAGCGCCGCATCAGCTGCTTGCGCAGGGCAGGGTAGTGCTTGACCCAGAAGCCCGGCAGGTCGGTCGTCACCTGCACCGGGCGCTGGTTTGGCGCGAGCAGGTGGAGCACGAGCGGCACCTTGCCGTCGCCGACCGACGGGGCGCGGGCGAGGCCAAAGAAGTCCTGCATGCGCGAGGCGATCCACGGTGGCTTGTCGAGCGAGTAGTGGATCGGCAGGCGGCCGCGGCGCGGGAGCTTCAGGTGCGACGGGGCGAGCCGGTCGACGAGCCCGCGGTACTCGCCGAGGCCCGCGTCGAGCAGCGACATCAGATCGGTCTTGCGCAGCTCCGCGAACGAGATCGCGCCGTCGCACGCGTTCGCGATGGTGTGCGCGAGCGCTTCGTCCGTGGGCGCCACGATCGCCGGGTTGTTCGCCAGGCCCGCGACGAGGGTGACCCGGGCACGCCACTCGGCGAGCGCGTCCTTGTCGACGAACTTCTCGATCCCCGCGGCGATCGCCTCGCGCGCGAGCACCTCGGCGGCGGCTCGTCCCGCGCGGCGTGCGCCCTCCACGTCGCGCTGCTCGTCGATCGGCAGGCCGTCGTACGTCATCTGCGCGATCCGCTCGACCCGCTCCTTCGGTGCGTTCCACACCAGCTCGTCGCGCTCGGCGACCCGGTCGAGATAGAGGTCGAGCAACCAGCTCGGATCGATCGCGCTCGCGCGCCGGATCTGGACCTTCGTCGCCTGGCCCTTCGCCCCGGTCTCCGCCACGTCGACCGCGACCATCAGCTCCGCGTCGATCACCGACGAGCTCTGCGCCAGCGTGCCGCTGCCGCCACCTGCAAACACGATCTCCGCGCTGCGCGGTGCCCGCCGCTTGCCGACCCGATCGGGGAACGCGGTGAGGATCGCGATCTGCAGCTCGCGGTCGAGGGTGTCGTCGTCGAGCCGCCGCGCCTTGCTGCGATCGACGAGACGCTCCAGCTGCTTCGCCACGCGGTCCACGTTGTGCGCCGTCGAGATATCGAGCCCATCGCGGCGCAGCCGATCCGCGCGCATGCCGTGCTGCCGCGCATCGAGGAGGGAATCGAGATCGTCGATCAGATCCGATGGCGACGACAGCTTCGCCTGCCCCGCGGGCCCGCGCCGTTCGAGCCGCAGCTCGCGTGCACCGACGAGCGCGGCGATCATGCACGCCTCCTCGCCTGCCCCGCGGGCCTCCGCCTCGCACACCAGCCGCCCCAGCCGCGGGTGCACCGGGAACCGCAGCATCCGCCGGCCGAGCGCTGTGATCGCTCCGTTGTCGACGGCGCCGAGCCGCACGAGGAGCGTCTCGGCGGCCGTCGCCGCGAGCTCCGGCGGTGGCTCGAACCAGCGCAGCGCCGTCAGCCCGGCGAGTCCTGCGCCGTGGAGCTCGAGCGCGGCCCCTGCGAGATCCGTGCGGCCGACCTCGGGCACCTCGAACGCGCGGCGGGTGTCGTGATCGTGCTTCGTGTACAGCCGCAGCACGCGACCGGGTCGGGTCCGGCCGGCGCGACCGGCCCGCTGCGTGCAACTGGCCCGGCTCACCGGCTCCACCTGGAGCGACGCGAGCCCCGTCCACGGCGAGTGGCGCGCGATGCGCGCGAGCCCCGAGTCGATCACCGCGACCACGCCATCGATCGTCACGCTCGTCTCGGCGACGTTCGTCGCGAGGATCACCTTGCGCCTGCTGCTCGGCCTGACCGCCGCATCCTGCTCGTCGGCGGTCAGGTCGCCATGGAGCGGCAGCACCACGAGGTCGTGGATCGCTGCGGCGTCCGCGATGTCCTCGGCGACGCGCCGGATCTCGCCGGAGCCCGGCAGGAACACGAGGATGTCGCCGTCGAGCTTGTCCTGCGCGAGCCGCCGCACCGCCGCGGACACCTGCTGGCCGAGCTTGCGGTCATCGGGCTGCTCCTGGTGCTCGATCGTGACCGGGAACGTGCGCCCCTCGGACCGCACGATCGGGGCGTTCGCGAGGAACGCGGCGACCGGCTCGGCATCGAGGGTCGCCGACATCACGACGAGTCGCAGCTCCGGTCGCGTGGCGCGCAGCCGCTCCACCAGAGCGAGGGCGAGATCGCCATCGAGGTGGCGCTCGTGGAACTCGTCGATGATCACCGCGCCCACACCGCGCAGCTCGGGATCGGCGAGCAGCCGCCGCGTCAGCACGCCCTCGGTGACGAACCGGATCTTCGTTGCCGCCGAGGCGCGGCGATCGAAGCGCACCTCGTAGCCAACCTCGCCGCCGAGCTCGACCTTGCGCTCGCTCGCCACCCGCGCGGCCGCCATCCTCGCGGCGAGCCGCCGCGGCTGCAGCACCACGATCTCGCCCGTCACCACCCCCGCATCGAGCAGCGCACCGGGCACCCGCGTCGTCTTGCCCGCGCCGGGCGGCGCGACGAGCACGCACACCCCGCGCGCTCGCACGGCATCCACCACCGCGGGCAGGACGTCGTCGATCGGCAGGCGTGCAACCACGGCGCGCACCCTAGCACCGGCCACCCGGCTCCTGTCCGGACGCCGCTCGCCGCCGGGGCGTAGCATCTGGAGCCCTCGCAAATCTTCCAGCGGATCCGTGCGTCTGCATGCGCATGCTGACCCGCTCGCTTGTCCTGCTCTCCCTCCTCGCCACCACCACCGCCCACGCCCGCCCCGAGCACCCCGTGGATGCGCCGCCGAGCTGCATCGATCCGGTCGGCAAGGACGGCCTGCCCGTCGCGATCACGCGCGGCCCGAAGGTCATCGGCACCTACAAGCTGAAAAGCGGAAAGACGCTCGATACGCCGAAGCTCCGTCTGCTGGCGACCGCGCACTTCATGGCCGAGCGCGTGGGTTCCAAGACCGGCGAGTGGCTGCCGGGTCTTGAGGTCTCGCTCCTCCCCGACGTGGACCGCGACGGCCCCAAGCCCGAGAACTCGGTCGACCAGCACGGCTACGATCCGCTGCGCATCAGCACGTATCGCGTGACGGTGATCGGCGTGAAGCCCACGCCGAAGGGGAACGAGATCGAGACCCTCGTCGAAGATCTCGGCTGCGAGGAGGAGTACGTCCACGTCCCGCTCGCGCCCAAGGAGGAGAAGACGTTCTGGGTGTCCACGGAGGCGACCCGCACGTACGCGTTCAGTACGGGCTACTGGTTCGAGTCCGTTCCCCGCACGTACTTCCTCGTGTCGAGCGGCCTCGATCCCGACGTGCAGCAGACGCTTGGCACGAAGACGCCGCACGGCTGGATCAGCGCGCAGCTGTGGGACAGCAATGACGGCTCGCCATCATGGGACGATCGCTACCTCGAGAAGCTGACGGCTGGCGCGAACCTGGAGACGTCGGGCTACAAGCTGAAGGTGCTCCAGGTGGTGCTCGGCAAGGACACCAGCGTCGTCGAGGGGCGCGTCGTCACGAAGGGGCGTCAGCCGGTGATCAGCGTGCTCGTCAAGGTGACGCGAAAGGACAAGCCTTCGGAGAAAACGCTCCGCAACCCGTAGCGTATGCTCCGGCGCGATGTTTCCCGCGCCGACCGCGCCCGAGTTCCCGCCCGAACAAGCCGCGACGATCCAGTCCCAGGTTCGCTACGAGGACTGCGCGCAGGACGGCCGCATGATCCCGATCGCGCTGCCACCGACGATGGGCGGGCTCTGGGCGTCGGTGATCCGGCGCCACCCCGGCGCGCAGAACGCCCTCGCGACCGGTGTCATCCCGATCCTCACGCGCATGACCCTGGTCTCGCTCGATCAGCCGATCCGGATCGACCGTCCGATCGAGACCCGCGCCGGGTTTCTGCTCGCGCATGACGTGGAGGGCGCAGACGTCTCGCGCCTGTTCATGAACGTGTGGACCGACGTCCACGGCATCGCTGGTCGCATCGGCCCACGCCAGGTCGATGGCCCGTTGTCCCGCGCGGGCATGCTGTTCGCGGAGCACACGTTCACGCGCCTGTTCGCGCCGCCCGATCAGCGCAAGGTCACGAGGCTCGAGGTGGAGGGATATCCCGCCGTGCCGCCCACGCGCTACGCGGCGCCCGCGCCGAAGACCGCGCAGGAGGCGCCCGATGGCGCGACCTGGCTCGACGAGCTCGTCCCCGACACCGTCGACACCGTGTTCACGCTCGACCAGACCGACGCGAACCAGCACGTGAACTCGCTCGTCTACATCCGCACGTTCCTCGATGCCGCGCAGCGTCGAATCGCCGCCACCGGCCATACGATGAAGCTGCGCAGCAAGGCCGTGGACATCGCCTACCGCAAGCCATGCTTCGCCGGGGATCGGGTGACCTCGCAGCTCCGGCTGTTCGCCCTCGGAGATCAGGTAGGTGCCGCCGGCCTGATGGTCGGCGACGACGCGAAGCCGCGGTGTTACGTGCGCGTGGTGTTCGGTCCCTGACCAGGCGGGGGTTGCGCGCGCGGAAGCTGTGATTACAGCGGAGGTGGTTCATCAACCCGTCTCTTCCCTACACAGGAGGATTGTTCCGATGTCGCTCACACTCCGTACCAATGGCAACACCAGTCCGACCCGCTACGTCTCCCGCGACCCCTTCCAGATGGCCCGCGAGCTGATGGCCTGGGATCCGTTCTTTGGCGGACGCCCCCCCACGGCGTTCGCTCCCGCCTTCGAGGTCAAGGAGACCAGCGAGGCGTTCATCCTCAAGGCGGATCTCCCGGGCGTCTCCGACGCGGATCTCGATATCGCCGTCCACAACAGCGTCCTCACGGTGAGCGGAAGCCGCTCGGCCGAGGAGCGCAAGGAAGGCGAGAACTACGCGCTGTACGAGCGCCAGTTCGGCTCGTTCTCGCGCAGCTTCTCGCTCCCCGACATGGCGGACGGAGATCGCGTCGAGGCCAAGCTCGAGCACGGCGTCCTCACGCTGACCATCGCCAAGAAGGCCGAGGCGAAGCCGCGCAAGATCGCGCTCAAGAAGTGATCACCACTGGTGGGTGAAGTAGTCGAGGAAGGCCAGCGCCACGCGCGCGAGGTCTTCCTTCGGCGCGATCGTCAGCATCTGCTCGCGCGGCACCGGTGAGTCCTGATACTCGGTGACGACGCGGATCTGGTTGACGCCGTCGTTGTAGTACAGCGCGTACGCATCGCTGTACGACGACTTCGGGTTGCCCTGCTCGTCCTTCCCGAACAGCGTCCCGACCTGGTACGTGTAGACCACCAGCTGACCGTGCAGGTCGACGGTGCCCAGCTCCCACGTCGTGTCAGGGCGATCACGGAGGTCAGGACCGAGTAGCTGCTTGAGGTCAGCCTCGCGCTCCTTCCACTTCGCGAGCTCCATCGGCGCGCAGTTGAAGCACGGCGTGATCGTCACCGTGGTGCCCAGCCGGGGGCGCGCGGTCTGGAACCGAACGTCGAGTCCGTCCTTCTGGTTGCGCACGCGCTTCGTGAAGGTCGGAAGCTCGAGCTTGCCGAGGCGCTCGAAGTCGGCGTCGACGAGCTTGTCCTTCGTCTTCTTCGGTGGCGTGCCATCCGGTTTCGGAAGGGTGATGGGAACCGCCGGGCCTTCGTTGCTGCCCGCGATCACGCGGTCGCCGGGCGGCGCAACGGCCGACCCGGATCCAGAGCCGGAGCCCGTCGCGGGCGAATCGGAGGACTTGTTTCCGCAGGCGAGCAGCGCGAGGCAAACCGTGACGACGAAGGTGCGCACGCCGCGAGGGTAGCATCACAGATGTTGTACGAGCACGCGGACTCCGAGGCCGATGAGGACGAGGCCCCCGAGGATCTCGAGCCGGTTGCCCAGCCGCGCGCCAACGGCGCGGCCCCCCACGTATCCGAGCGCAGAGCACACCGCCGTGATCGCGCCGATGAGCAAGATCGAGACCCCCGGGGAGACCGGCACGAGCGGCAGCGTGATGCCGGCCGCCGCGGCATCGATGCTCGTCGCGAGGGCGAGCACGACGTACGTCCCCAGCCCGGCCTTGTCCTCCTTCGCCTCCTCGCCTTTCCAGGCCTCGTAGAGCATCTTGCCGCCGATCGCGACGAGCAGCCCGAACGCGATCCAGTGGTCGTACGCCTCGACGTACTTGCCGCCCCACGCACCGAGCCCCCAGCCGAGCGCCGCCATCCCGGCCTGGAACAGTCCGAACAGCAGCGGGAGGATCAGGATCTCTCGCCCGCGACGCACGAGTCCGCGGGCGGCCGCGACCGCCGTCGCATCCATGGCGAGCCCGAAGGCGAGGAGAACGGCACTGCCCACGGGTCAGATGCGTTCGCTACACCTCGGGAAGCGCCGAAGGCGCGTCGCCCGAGCGTGACTCGAGAGGTCGGCCGCGGTCAGCCGCGGCGCGGGCGCAAAGCGAACGCGCTGACCCGGCACGGGTCAGCCGACCCGCTCGAAGAGGCCGGCCGCACCCTGGCCCCCGCCGATGCACATCGTCACCACCGCGTACTTCCCACCGCGGCGCTTCAACTCGTACAGCGCGGACGCCGTGAGCTTCGCCCCCGTGCACCCGAGCGGGTGACCGAGCGCGATCGCGCCGCCGTTGACGTTGATCTTCTCGTCGGGGATGCCGAGCTGCGCCTGGCAGTACACGCTCTGGCTCGCGAACGCTTCGTTGAGCTCGAACAGGTCGATGTCGGAGACCTTGAGGTTCGCCTTCGCGAGCAGCTTCTGCACGGCCGGCACCGGGCCGATGCCCATGATCTCCGGATCCACGCCGACCGTGACGTAGTGCTTGAACAGCGCGAGCGGCTTGATGCCGAGCTCGTCGGCCTTCGCGCGCGTCATCACGAGCGAGAACGCCGCACCATCGGAGATCGGCGAGGCATTGCCGGCCGTTACGCTGCCGCCGAGCGCGAACGCCGGCGGGAGCTTCCCGAGACCCTCGAGCGTGGTCTCGGGGCGCGGGAGCTCGTCGACGGTGAAGTCCTTGTAGACGCGCTGGCCGTCCTTGTACGCGATCGCGCGCACCGGCACGATCTCGTCCTTGAACACGCCCTTCTCGAGCGCGACCTTCGCCTTCATCTGGCTGTTGTAGGCGAACTCGTCCTGCTGCTTGCGCGAGATGTTGAACCGGTTGGCCACGTTCTCCGCCGTGATGCCCATCGGCGTGTTCGCACCGGGCAGCCTGTCCATCAGCTCGGGCGAGGCCGAGAGGTGGAAGCCGGTCATCGGCACGAACGTCATCGATTCGACGCCGCCGGCGAGGACCACGTCCGCGCTCCCGACCGCGACGGTGCCGGCCGCGGTGGCGATCGCCTGCAGGCCGCTCGAGCAGAACCGGTTGATGGTCTGCGCGGAGACGTCCTGCCCGAGATCCGCGAGCAGCGCGATCAGCCGCGCCACGTTGAGGCCTTGCTCGCCTTCCGGCATCGCGCAGCCGAGGACGACCTCCTCGATCTTGCCGCGCACCTGCGGCACGCGCTTCACCAGCTCGCGGATCACATCCGCGGCGAGCTCGTCGGGACGCTTGGTCGCGAGAGCACCCTTGTGACCGCGGCCGACCGCGGAACGAACAGCTTCGGCAATGACGATGTCCATGGGTGTTCTCCTAGTTCCTGAGGGGCTTGTTGTTCTGGAGCATGTACTGCATGCGCGCCTGGCTGAGCGGCTCGCCGCACAGCGACAGGAACGCCTCGCGCTCGAGCTCGAGGATCTCGTCCTCGGTGACCGCGTGGGTTGAGCCGGTGACGCCGCCGCAGAGGACCTCCGCGAGCTTCATCGAGATCTTCACGTCGTGCTCGCTGGCGTACTTGCCGGCGTGCAGCGTGTTGACCAGCATCTTCAACGTGGCGATGCCGCTCTCGCCGGGGAGCTTGTACGCGCGCGGGATCGGCGGGTGATAGCCCGCGTTCGCGAGCCCGATCGCCCGCTGCTTTGCCTCGTGCAGCTGCCGCGCGCGATCGAACGACACACCGTCGGTGGGGCGGAAGTAGCCGAACGCCTTGCCCTCCTCGAACGAGGTCGCGACCTTCGCGAGCGCGATGTTCTTGAACGTCTGCGTGACGAACGCGTAGGTGTCGATGTCGACGCCCTCGGGCACCGCCTCGAGAGAGCGCCACAGCATGTTCAGCGTGCCGGCACCGCCGGGGATCAGGCCCACGCCGACCTCGACGAGACCGGAGTAGGTCTCGCTCGCTGCCTGCACGGCATCACTGCCGAAACACAGCTCGAGACCGCCGCCGAGCGTCATGTTGTAAGGCGCGGCGACGACCGGCACCGTGGCGTACTTCGTCCGCTGCGTGGCGTACTGGTAGCCCTTGATCATCTCGCGGAGCTGGTCCCACTGCTTCGCGCCCGCGGCCATCACCACGGCGAACAGGTTCGCGCCGACGCAGAAAAACTCGCCCTGGTTCCAGATCACCATCGACGCGAAGTCCTGCTCCGCGCGCGCGGTGGCGTCGTGGATCATCTTGATGACGTCGGAGTCGATCGAGTTCGCCTTGGTCTTGAACGTCAGACCGAGCACGCCATCGCCGAGGTCCCACGCTTCCGCGCCGGCGTTCTTCAGCACGGGCGAGCCGCCCTTGCGCATCACCTCCCAGGTGACCTCGCGCGGGTCGAGCTTCTGCGGGGCGTAGTCGCCGCGCAGTGGATCCCACACCCGGCCGTCGGCGTAGAACGCGCTCGCGTTCGCGGCCTTCATCTTGTCGACCCACGCGGGCAGCGCGACGCCGTCCTTCTTCATGCGGTCGTAGGTCGCCGCGAAGCCGAGCGCATCCCAGGTCTCGAACGGACCGAGGTCCCACGCGTAGCCCCACTTCATCCCGTTATCGATCGCCTCGATCGATTCGGTGATCTCCGGGATCCGGCGCGCCGAGTACGCGAGCGAGCGCGACAGCACGGTCCAGGCGAAGTCGCCGACCTTGCCCTCGGTGGCGACCAGCTTCCTCAGCCGCTCCTTCGGATCCTCGATGCGCGCGAGGCCCTTCGTGGCCTTCGCGATGTCCGGATCGCCGCCCTTCGCGCGGTACTCGCCGGTCTGCGGATCGAGGGTGGTGATCGCGTCACCCTGCTTCTTGTAGAAGCCGCCCTTCGTCTTGTCGCCGAGGATGCCCTTCTCGATCATCTTCGTGATGAACGCGGGCGTCTTGAACGTGTCGCGATCCTCGTCGGCCGTGAGCGTGTTGTAGCAGTTCGCCGCCACGTGCCCGACCGTGTCGAGGCCCACGACATCCGCCGTGCGGAACGTGGCGCTCTTCGGGTGCGCCATCGGGATGCCGGTGATCGCATCGACGTCCTCGGGCGTCAGGCCGCGCTCGAGCATCAAGTGGATCGTGGTCATCATCGACTGCAGGCCGATGCGATTGCCGATGAAGTTCGGCGTGTCCTTCGCCCACACGATGCCCTTGCCGAGCAGCTCGCGACCGAAGTGCTCCGCACGATCTTTCGCCTCGGCGGAGGTATCGGCGCCCGCCACGAGCTCGAGGAGCTTCATGTAGCGCGGCGGGTTGAAGAAGTGCGTGATCATGAAGTTCTTGCGGAACGTCTCGCTGCGCCCGACGACCATGTCGGCGATCCGCAGACCCGAGGTGTTCGACGCGATCACCGCGTGCGGCGCGGCGAGCTTCTCGAGCTTCTCGAACAGCGCCTGCTTGATGTCGAGGCGCTCGATGATCGCCTCGATGATCAGGTCGCAGTCTTTGACCTTGTCGAGGTCGTCGTCGAAGTTGCCGGTGGTGACCAGGAGTGCGTTGCGCGGGTGCGTGAACGCGGCCGGCTTCGCCTTCTTGAGCTTCTCCAGGGCGCCGGTCGCGAACGAGTCGCGCACCGCCTTGGACTTCTTCTCCTCGGCCGTGGCCTTCGGAGGGACAATGTCGAGGAGCACCACGGGGATGCCTGCATTTGCGCAGTGGGCGGCGATGCCGGCGCCCATGACACCTGCGCCGAGCACCGCGACGCGACGGACGGGGGTAGACATGGCGCGGACCATAGCGCACGGGCGCGGAGTGGGGATACCGTCGGGGCGGAACGATGTTTCACTGTCCCAAGTGCGATCACGAGCTGGCCGAAACGCCTGAGGCTGGTACACCCTGCCCGATCTGTGGGCACGAGATGATCGCCGCCAAGCAGCCCGAGCTCGATCCCGCGTATGTCGCCGAGAAGGCCGCGAAGATCGCAGCCGCCACCGAAGCCGAGAGACCGAAGCCATCGCGCGCTGTTGCCGTGGTGATCCTGTCGCTGGTCATGGCCGCGATCTTCGCGGTGATCGTGGTGATGGTGATGCAGCGCCAGCCCGCCGCGAAGGGGGAGTCGATCGGCGGCGTCGAGATCACGATCACGGCGCCCAGGCCGGGCACGCCGATCACCGTCGATGGCGTGAAGGCCGGGAACACCCCCCAGTCGCTGAAGATCAAGGGCCGCACGCGGCCGATCGAGATCCGAGGAAATGGCGTGATCAAGATCGTGACGCCTGATCGCGATCAGATTGTCAACCTCGTGCCGTAGCCCGTCCGCGTCCGGATCGTCACCCACCATCTGATCAGTGCCGCCGGCCGCGCGAAAACTGGACGCGGATCACCGGTATCGGCAGGCTGCAGTGACCGATGATGTCGCCTCCGGGGGTTGTCGCAGCAGCGCGCTGCCAACCCTGTCTCAAGTTGTTCGCAGAGACGCTGTTCGTCGACGATGGCTCGCGCCATGGCGACGAGATCCAGACAGCGATGCTCCGCCTCGAGTTCGATTACGGCGGCCGGCGGATCCGTTCGAGCGCTCCGGGCTCGACGGGCCGCGATCGCGACGCCGAGCAGCAGGCCGCGCGTGTCCTCGAAGGACTCGGCGCGATCGAGCTCGCGCATCTCGATGACTGCGCGGTCAGCCCGGGCGCCGGGGTCGACTACGTGCTCGCGGTGGATGGCGACGTCCACGCGCTGTGCGCGTTCGGCGCCCACGCGCTACCGCAGCTCCGCGCCATGGGCTGGCGCATCGACATCGCCGAGGACTATCCCTGGCAGATCGTCCCGACCGAGGCGCCGCTCTACACCTCCGCGCTCCCCGATCCCGAGCGACCGGACTGGTTCGGCCTCGAGCTCGGAATCGAGATCGACGGTCACCGCATCGATCTGTTGCCGGCGCTCCTCGAGCTCCTGGACACGGCGGGCGATCTGACCTCGCTCACGCGGTCCTCGCGCCGCTGCGTCGCGGTCCGCGTCGACGAGCGCCGCTGGCTCCCCGTCCCGCCGGCGCGCCTCCGCCTGCTCGCGAAGGTGCTGTGCGAGCTGTACCGCGAGGGCAACCGCGTCCGCGCTCCGGCGATCCGCGCGCCGCTGATCGCCGAGCTGTGCGCGACGCTCAACGATGGCGCGCGCCCGCTGCGGTGGGTCGGCGACACCAAGCTCCGCGAGCAGGCCTACGCGATCGCGCTCGGCCCGCGCCGCACCGCCGGCATCGTCGCGCCCGAGACCCTGTGCGCCGACCTGCGCCCGTACCAGCGCGAGGGCGTGGCGTGGCTCCAGCACCTGCGCGAGCACGGCGCCGGCGGCATCCTCGCCGACGACATGGGCCTGGGCAAGACGCTCCAGACCATCGCCCACGTGGTGATCGAGAAGGAGCAAGGCCGCCTGACGCGCCCCGCGATGATCGTCACGCTCACCTCGCTCGTCGGCAACTGGCAGCGCGAGATCCAGCGGTTCGCGCCCACGCTCAAGGTCGCGATCCACCACGGCCCGGATCGCCATGTGCAGCTGCCAAAGCTCGGGACGTTCGAGGTCATCATCACCACGTATCCGATGGTGACCCGCGATCGCGACGAGCTCGCGAAGCTGCCGCTCCACCTGCTCGTCCTCGACGAGGCGCACGCGGTGAAGAACCACGATGCGCAGGCCGCCGAGGCCGTGCGCGCGCTCGATGCG
>JAYVLW010001026.1:0-10155 GCA_043759315.1 Myxococcales bacterium | reverse complement strand
GATCCGAAGCACGGCGCGCTCCTCGTGGTCTCCGATCCATTTCCAGCGACGAAGTAGGCCGCCGCGTCGGGAGGATCGAGCTCGAAGGCGGGCCGCCGTGCCGATCAAGCATGTGATCCAGCCGGTCCAGGCGACCTGAGGTGCCTCGTCACGGCGGCGCGGCCCACAGGATCGCCGCCGTCACGTGCTCGAGGTACGCGGTATCCCTCCAGCGCGCAGCCACGTGCCCGATGCCGGAGTACAGCGCGCGCCCGCCGAGACGCGCGTGCGCCCAGATGATCGGATGGCTCGCGCCCATCGTGCCGCCGACATAGCTCGCCTCGTCCAGGTTCGCGAGGACCTCGACCCCGGCCGTGGTGCTCGCGTCGCGCGCGAAGTTGTACCACTCGTCCTCCGCCTCCCAGCGCGACGTCGGCACGGGCGCCATCACCGGATGACCCGGCGCGACCACGTCGACGGCCGCGACCTGGAGATCGGGATGCGATGCAAAGGGAGCGACCACCAGCTCCTGGTAGAACGGCCAGGCGTACTCGGTGTCCGCCGCGGAGTGGATCCCGACCCAGCCGCCGCCGCCGCGGACGAAGCGCTCGAGCTCTGCCTTTCCCGCCGCGGCGAGCACGTCATCGCCGGTCGTGTACAGGAACACGACCACCGACGCGGTGGTGAGGCCCTCGAGCGCGAGCGGATCTTCGGTGGCCTGGACGTGCAGCCCCTCGCGCTCGAGCCGCGCCGGCAGCACCGTGCGTGCAGCGGCAATCGCATCCGCGTGGCGATACCCCGTGGTCCGCGAGAACAGCACGACGTCCGGCGGCGCTTCGGGTCCAGTACAGGCCGCGATCACCGCGAACAGCACCGCCGGGCACGTTGGAGTCCTCACAGCGCCCCCGCGAGGAAGCTCTCCGTCTCGCAGGGCATGTACACAGCGTAGTACGGGTTCGCCTCCCACAGGGACTCGGTCCGGACCGCCATCAGGCTGTCCCGACAAGTCGGAGGCGTGCTCGCAGCCGGCCCGGGCGCGGGACGATCGCGGTGATCACCGCGGTTCTCCCAGCGTACCGGTGGGTGGCTTCGCCGGCCCGAGATGGAAGCTGCGCCAGACGACATAGATCGCCGGGATCACGAGCAACGTGAGGATCGTCAACGACACCAACCCGCCCCACATCGGCGCGGCAATGCGCTTCGCGACATCGGAGCCAACGCCGTCATCGAGGAGGATGGGCAGCAGGCCGAAGACGTTGGTCATCACCGTCATCAACATGGGCCGCACGCGCTTGGCCCCTGCCTCGAGTGCGGCTGCCGCGAGCTCGGGCACGGTGTTGATGGTGCCGGCCGCGCGTCCGGCCACCCACGCCTCGTCGAGGTACACGACCATCACGCTCGCTGTCTCCGCGGCGACGCCGAGTAGTGCGATCATCCCGACCCACACGGCGATCGAGGTGTTGAACCCGAACAACCAGAGCGTCCAGATCGCGCCGACCGCCGCGAACGGCACGCTCGCCATCACGATCAGGGCCTGCGCTGCGCCGCGGAAGTTGATGTAGAGGATCACGAATACGATCAGGATCGTCAGGGGGAGCACGAACGTCAGCCGGGCCCGCACGCGCTCGAGGTTCTCGTACTGGCCGGTCCACTTGACGAAGTAGCCTTGCGGGACCTTGACCTCGCGGTCCACGCGCGCCTTCGCCGTCTTCACGTAGCCACCGACGTCGCTGCTGTCGATGTCGACGTAGGTCCAGCCGGTGATCTGCCCCATCTCGCTCTTGATCATCGGCGGTCCCATCACGGGCTCGATGTTCGCGAGCTGACCGAGGGGCACGAACGCCGCGCTCGCGGCGGGAGATCCAGGTGCCCGTGCCGCCGCCCCCCGATCGCCTCCCATCTCTTCACTCGCCGGCGCGCTCGACGCCGCGGCGCCCATCCCACCCATGCCCGGAGCGGCGGCCGGCGCGGCGGGCTCCATCGAACCGCCGGAGCTGGTCGGCCCGGCCGGGAGCGCGCGCGGCAGCAGCGGCGCGATCGGGACAAGGATGTTCCGGATCGCGTCGAGGTTGTCGCGCAGCTCGCGCGGATACCGGACGTTGATCTTGAAGCGTTCGCGGCCCTCGTAGGTCGTCGCCACGTCCATGCCGCCGATCGAGCTCTCGACCACGTCGAGCACGTCGCGGACGCTGAGCCCGTAGCGGGCGATCGCCTCGCGATCCGGGGTGACATCGAGGAAGAACCCTCCGAGCTCGCGCTCGGCGTAGACGCTGCGGGTGTGGGGCTGCGTGCGGAGCACCCGCTCGAGCTGGTCGTTGATGGCCGTGATCACCTGGAGGTCCGGGCCGAACACCTTGATGCCGATCGGGGTACGGATGCCGGTCGAGAGCATGTCGATGCGGGCCTTGATCGGCATCGTCCACGCACCCTGGACGCCCGGCGTCTTGGTCACGCGCTCGAGCTCGGCGATGATGTCCTCGACCTTCATCCCCGGACGCCACTCCTCGCGTGGCTTGAGATGGACGACGGTCTCGAACATGGACAGCGGCGCCGGATCGAGCGAGGTCTCCGCGCGACCCGCCTTGCCGAACACCCGTTCGACCTCGGGGACCCTCTTGATCTGGGCGTCCTGCCACTGCAGCAGGCGCTTGGCCTCCTCGACCGAGATGCCGGGCACGGTGATCGGCATGTAGAGCAGGTCCTCCTCGTAGAGCGGCGGCATGAACTCCGAGCCGAGCCGCGTGAACGGATAGATGGTCGCGATCACCGCCGCGAGGACGCCGACGATGAGGAGGTGCCGGCCACGAAGCGACCACCGCAACAGCGGGCGATAGAGCGCGATGCACAGCCGGTTCACGGGGTTCTTGCGCTCCGGCAAGATCTTGCCGCGCAGCAGCGTGACCATCAGCGCCGGAACGAGGGTGACGGCGAAGATCGACGCGAACGCCATCGAGAACGTCTTCGCGAGGGCAAGCGGCCGGAACAGGCGACCTTCCTCGCCCTGGAGGACGAACACGGGCAGGAACGCGATCGTGAGGACGAGCAAGGCGCCGAACATCGACGGCCCGAGCTCGCGCGCGGAGCGGATGATGACCTCGGTGCGGCTCACGCCGCGACCCTCGCGCTCGTTGTCCTCGATCTGCCGGTGCGCGTTCTCGACGAGCACGCACGCGGAGTCGACCATGTCACCCAGTGCGAGGATCACGCCCGCGAGCGACATGATGTTGATCGAGACGCCGAGGTAGTAGAACGTCACGAACGTCGCCGCGGTCGCGGTCGGCAGCGTGATCGCCGCGACCAGCGCCGACCGAACGTGGAACAGGAACACGAAGATCACGATGACGACGACGCCGAGGATCTGGAGGAGGTTCGTCGTCAGCGTCGCGACGGAGTGCTCGATCAGCTGGCTGCGGTCGTAGACGGTCACGACCTCGACACCGGGCGGCAGCGACGGCTGGACCTCCGCGAGCTTCGCCTTGACGCGACCGATCACGTCGAGTGCGTTCTCACCCGAGCGCATGATCACGATGCCACCGACCACCTCACCGGTGCCATCGAGCTCGGCGACGCCACGGCGGATGTTGCCGCCGATCACCACGTCGGCGACATCGCGGATGCGGATCGGCGTCCCGCGCGCATCGGTCGCCACCACGGCGAGCTCGAGATCGCCCTTGTTCTGGATGTAGCCACGACCGCGGAGCGCGTACTCGTGCTGGGCCATCTCGATCACCCGGCCGCCGACCTCGGCATTGGCGCCCCGCACGGCGGCGGCGACCTGCCCCACCGAGACGTTTCGGGCCTTCATGCGGGAGGGATCGATCTGGATCTGGTACTCCTTCTCGAAGCCGCCGACGGTCGCGACCTCCGCGACACCCTCGAGCCCTTGCAGCCAGTAGCGCAGCTGCCAGTCCTGGAGAGCGCGTCTCTCTTGGAGTGACGTCTTGCCCGTCTTGTCGACGAGCGCGTACTGGAACACCCAGCCGACGCTCGTGGCATCGGGACCGATCTGCGGCGTCACCCCCTCGGGCAGCTTGTCCTTGACCTTGGCGAGGTACTCGACGACCCGGGAACGCGCCCAGTAGAGGTCGGTGCCGTCCTGGAACACGACGTAGACGAACGACATCCCGAACATGGTGAAGCCGCGGACCGTCTTGATGCTCGGCGCGCCAAGGAACGTGGTCACGATCGGATACGTGACCTGGTTCTCGATCAGCGTCGGGCTGCGCCCCATCCACTCGGTCGCGACGATCACCTGCGTGTCGGACAGATCGGGCAGCGCGTCGAGCTGACTGCGCTGCGCGCTCCACACGCCCCAGCCCGCGAGCGCGGCTGCCAGCAAGAACACCAGTATGCGCTTGCGCGCGGACAGGTCGATCAGCCGGGCGATCGTTCCCATCGGGCGTGGTTCGTCAGTGGACATGGCCGCCACCGCCACCCGCCGCACTCGAAGCGCGCAGCCGGCTCTCGGAGTCGAGCAGGAACTGCGCGCCGGTCGCGACGCGGTCGCCGGCCTTCAGACCGGACTCGACGCGGTACAGATCGCCGCTCGACGGACCGAGCGTGACCTCGGCCGGCTGGATGTGCTCGCCGTGGACGAGGAACACGATCGATCGGGTGCCGGTCCGGATCACAGCGCTCTCGGGGATCGTCAGACCCGTGCCCATCGCCAGGGTCATGTCCGCGGAGACGAACGCACCGGGCCGGAGCCGGCCGTCGCGGTTGTCGACCACGAAGCGCGCCTTGAGGGTCCGCGTGGCTTCGTCGATCGTCGGCGCGAGGAACGCCACCGCTGCGTCGAGGGGCGCCCCCATTCCCTCGATCGTCAGCTTCGCGTGGTCGCCGACATGCACGTACGGCGCATCCCGCTCGTAGAGGTCAACCACGACCCACAGCTTCGACAGATCGGAGAGCGTGTAGAGCTCCGTCGAGGGATCGACGAACGCTCCCTCGATGGCGGCCTTGGCGACGATGGTGCCGGAGCGAGGCGCGCTGAGCGAGAACGTGCGACTCGGCTCGCGCGACGCCTCCAGGCGCGCGATCTCGGACTTCGACACGTCCCACAGCGCGAGACGACGGCGCGCCGCGGCCACCAGCGGGTCGCCCTGCGGGCGATCGAGCAGGCCGACGAGCTCCGCCTCGGCGGCGTACACGTCCTGGCTGTAGATCGAGACCAACGGTTGCCCCGCGCGCACGGCGCGACCGACGAAGTTGGCCTGGATCGTCTCGATCCAGCCGCGGACCTTGGCATGAACGTGCGTGGTGCGCGTCTCGTCGAAGCCGACCACACCCACGGTGCGCACCGTCCGGGTCAGGTCGCGCTGCTCGACCGCCGCGCTCGCGAGGCCGATGGCCTCCGCCTGCGCCGGGGCGACCATCACCGCGGCATAGCCCGCGGGGGCACCACCATGACCCGCGTGCTCGCCTTGACTCGCGTTGGCGGCCGCCGGCACGGTGCCCGGGCGCTGTTCGGCGAACGGCCACGCCGTCCTCATGTACTGGGTGATCGTTAGTCCAGCGAGCACGACGACAGCGGCGGCCGTCGCGGCGATCGCATGGCGTTCCTTTGGCGGCAAGGTCACGGTAGCCCTCCCTTTGCAGTCGCGCGCGCGAGGCGCGCCCAGGCCTCACCGAGCTGGCGCTCGGCCGAGGCGAGATCCATCTGAGCCGCCCACAACGTCTGCGCGGATTCGAGCACACTCACCAGCGGCAGTTGTCCCGTCGTGTAGGCGGTGAGCGTCGGCTCGATCGCCGCCTTCGCCCGTGGCACCACCTGATCGCGGAGCGCGAGCCACCTCGCCCGCATCGCGATCACGCGTTCGCGAGCGACGACCGTATCTCCGACGACCATCCGCCGCATCGCGACCAGGTCTTGCTCGGCCTCCTCCGTCATCGCCTTCGCCTCCCGGACGCCAGCGCGCAGCTTGCCGCGCCAGATCGGGATGCTGATGCCGACCATCACCATCCAGCCCGCACCGTCGGTCATCGTGTACGCCGGGCCGGTCTGGACCATGGCCATCGGCTTGTACATGTCGTCCATCACGGACACCTCGGCGCGCGCGCGATCGATCTCGGCCTGTCCCGCGCGGAGCTCGGGTCTCCTCGTGAGTGCCGCGTCGACGGTGGTCTGCAGTGCGGACGGCTCGTCAGTGACCGGGGCGGCCAGCACGCCGATCGCCACATCGGGCGGGCGTCCGATGCTCGTGTTGAGCATCGCCGCGGCGGCACGAACGTCGGCTGCCTTCGCCGCCACCTCGCCGTCGAGCCGCGCGACCTCGATCTCGGCCCGCAGCACCTCGGCCTGGGTGCCCTTGCCGGCGCCGTAGCGCGCCGTCGCCGCCGTGACGAGCTGGTCGGCGAGCGCCTTCTGCTCGGCGACGATGGTCACCATCTGCCGCTCCTCGCGCAGCATCAGGAACGCCGATGCCGCCTCGAGCTCGACATCGAGCTGGACGCGCTCGGCGTCTGCGAGGGTTCCGCGTGCCACCGCCTCGGCGGCGAGCCGGCGGTGACCTCGAACGCCGGAGAGCGGGAAGCGTTGCTCGACGACGAAGCTCCAGTTGACCCCGCCGCCCATGAACGGCAGGTGATCGATCGCCGGCAACACCATCGGATCCTCGAGCGCCGAGACGATCGCGGGGCGCTCGGCGGCGGCTCGCGCCCGGGCCTTCGCGGCCAGGATCTCGGCCCGGTGCTGGCGCGCGAGGATGATCACGTCACCGAGCCGCAGCGGATCCGGCCGTCGCTCCGGCTCATCCGCCCGTGCGCTGGTGAGCGCCGAGACGACGAGGAGGGGGACGTACCAGGAGCGCGACAGCATGACCGTGCAGAGCTGTTTCACGCGGCGTGCCGCGCGACTCGACGCCGGATCGACGCCGGATCTGGTGGGTTACGGGCATCAGCCGTCAGGAACGCGCAAGAACTCCCGGCGGGCCCCGCACAGACGCAAATCCTGCCGTGCCCACCCGCACGTAACCTCCCGGGTTACGGTGGCTTGAGCCGACGAGCCGAAACTGCTGCACTCGGAGTGCCATGTCCCGACGAGAGCCGTGTCATCGCCTTGCGGCGAAGTCGCGGCCCGTGGCTATGTCTTCTCGCGATGTCGTGCCGCCACCTCGGGTCTTGCCTCGTCCTGCTCGTTCTCGGCTGCGGCGGTGAACCGTCGCCGGCAGATGGTGGTGCGCCGCCGCGACAGCTCGACATCGATCTCGAGGTGACCGCGAGCGGGTTCTCGGAGCCCTTCGAGTTTGTCGTCCCCGCGGGAACCCGCTCGATCACGATCGTCGCGACCGGCGCGGCCGATGCGATCTACGGACTCGGATCGTTCCGCACCGCCGATGACCAGGAACGCGTCGGCATCGATCTCACCACACCGCCTGGAACCGGCATGCGAGCGAGCTACGACACCGAGCAGATCGGGCAGATGCCGGGCGCGCTGTTCCAGACGATCCGCCTCGGAACCTTCACCCACGTGTTTCCGTACCGCCCGGATCAGACCGTCGTTGCGGGCAGGACGTCGCTTCGCCTCGCCTCGGACCGCCCGGGCCCCGCGCACGTCACCGTCGTCATGCCCGCGGATGATGGCGGCAAGACCCTCCACGTGAACTTGATCGCCGTCTCGGAGTCGCTGACCTTCGCGCAGCCCCCGAGCTTCATCGACGAGCTCGAGCTCTTGTTCGCGCAGGTCGGCATCACGATCGTCGTCGACAATGCGATCGAGCTCCGGGGCTCCGGGCTGTCGACGATCACGGAGTCCACCGAGCCGCAGGAGGCGCCGGCGAGCATGTCGGCACGCCTTCCGGGCCTGGTGGCAGATCGGTTCTCGAACGATGCGCTCGACATCTTCGTGGTCGACTCCCTGCCCTCCGGCATCGGCGGGCTGAGCCTCGGCACGCCGGGGCCTCCGCTGCGCGGCAGCTACTACTTCGGGCTGATCGTCCGACGCAGCACCAACGACCCGCAGCTCGCGATCGTGATCGCGCACGAGACCTGCCACTTCCTCGCCCTCCAGCACGTCACCAACGTCGGCGTCTCCGGCATGGTCTACCCGGACCCGCTGGACGACACGCGGCCCGGCCAGAGCAACCTGATGCAGTCGGGCTCGGCGCTGACACCGGATCAGGGCTTCGCGCTCTCGCGCAGCGCCTTGCTCCGAGCCCCGTGATGCTCGCCTGTCTCGAACGCCGCCATCGCCCCGTGACACCGGAGTGCCACGGGCTATACCGTTGACCATGACGTCACTGCGTGTCGCCCTGCTGATCCTGCCGATGCTCGCCTGGGACGTCCCCAGCGCGCTCGCCGGTGGTTGAGCGGGTTGAAGTAATCCAAACCTCCCGGTCGGGGGGACCGAGACCAGCGACATCGACGTGGGGAGACTCACGCTCGATCTGTCATCGATCGCGAGCACCGCGAACGCGACCCACGACGCCACGGAGACGATCGTCGGCGGTGGAGCATCCACCGTCATCCACGACCAGCGCATCATCAACAGCGAGTCACGCATCGCCGCGGAGCTCGGCATCACGAGCTGGTTCGCCGCCGGCCTCGTCGTGCCGTTCCGGGTGTTCCATACGTCGATCCGGTATCTCGCCGCCAATGGCCAACCAGTCGAGATCGAGAATCCGTACATTCACCACCACGACGAGACCCTGTTCGGGCTCGGCGATCCATGGCTCCTCGGACGCGCCGCACGAAACCTCGGTGGCTTCACGCTCGGGCTCCGGCTCGGCGTTGCCGTCCCTCTCGGCCGGACCGAGCCGGATCCGTTCGTGCTCGGCGACATGGGCATCGCCCACGAGCACTCCCAGTTCGGAAGTGGCACGTTCGAACCATTGCTCTCCATCGATGCCGCGCGCGTGATCTCCGGCGTTCGGCTCGATGCCTTCGCGCTGTCGGTTCAGTCGCTGTACGCGAACGATCATGGCTATCAGGCGGGCGATCGCTACGCGGCGGGCGTCGGTGCGGCGTCGGCGCTCACGACCAAGCGGTTCCGGTTCCGCATCACGTTCGAGGGTCAGCACGAGACCGCCGAGACCTGGAACGGCGTCATGCACACGGACGAAGGCAACACCGGCCGAACGGATCTACTCGCCGGGATCGAAGCCACCTGGCGCGTCACCGATGACTGGCATCTCGGTGCGTCGGCGAAGCTACCGGTCTACACGCACGTGCAGGGAGGACAGCTCGACGCGTCGCTGTTCGTGGGCCTCAGCCTCGGCATGCAGCTCCACCTGTTCGAAGGCGACGAGGACCATGATCATGATCATGACCACCATCACGATCATGACGATGACGAGGTGATCGCTGTAGGCAACTGGGCCGGCCTCGACATGCAGGACGTCACGACCGATGGCTCCGCGGTCGCGCTGGTGCCCGTGCCCGGCAAGATCACGGTGTTCGACTTCTGGGCCGACTGGTGCAAGCCCTGCCACGTCGTCGACCGCGAGCTCGCCGAAGTTGTCCGCCGCCACCCGAGCGACATCGCCGTCCGCAAGGTGAACGTCGTCGACACCGACTCGCCTGCCTCCGTGAAGTACCTCGGCGACTACACGCTGCCTCACCTCAAGGTGTTCGGCCGCGACGGAAAGCTGTTGTGGGAGCACTCGGCTCCCCCGCTCGTCCTCACCAGCGAGGTCGAGAAGCTGGTCACCGGCGCTGCGAGGCATGCCGCAACACCGATCCCCGGGGCGCGCCGCGTCGAGATCACGGTGACCGACGCTGGCTTCGAGCCCGAGCGCATCGAGATCCTCCACGGCGAGCCGGTGACCCTCGTGTTCACCCGGAAGTCCGAAAACACCTGTGCCGTCGACGTTCACTTCACCTTGCCCGACGGCCGGCAGATCGACGAGGAGCTGCCACTCGGCAAGCCCGTCGAGATCCCGATCAAGCTCGATGCTGCAGGCGCGATCAGCTACTCGTGCGGCATGAACATGAACCGCGGGACGATCGACGTGAAGTAGCCGCCTACTCCACGACGATGACGCCCTTCGCCATGTCCATGTTGCACGCGTAACCGAGCTTGCCTGCCTTCGGGAAGGTGATGGCGATCTCCACGGCTTTGCCGAGCGGCAGCTCGCGCTCGATCTTCTTGCCGTCATCGAGCTTCAGTACGACCGACTTCGTACAGGTCTCGTCCGTCTTGCGCGTGAATACGAGCGTGATCGGCTTGTTCGCCGGAAC
>JAYVLW010001025.1:0-3444 GCA_043759315.1 Myxococcales bacterium | reverse complement strand
CCTGGACGGAGCCTTCGCCGGTGCCGGCGTGGGATCCGCGACGGCGACTCCTCCGAGCACCACCAGCACCACCAGCGCGGACTTCACAGGCCGCCTCCCGCGAGGGCGACATCGTCACGAACGACCGCGCCCTGGAGATACTTGATGAGCTCGCGCCATGCGCGCTGCTGGTCTCGACCCGCCGGTGATCGATCGATCATGCCGCGGAGCTCCGCGACCCTCGCGTCGAACGTGGCCCTCTGCTCGACGGTCCACTCCGCCCGCGCCTCGCCGGCGAGCGCGAGTAACTCCTCGGCGGCATCGCCGTACGACGCGGTGATCCGCGCCTTCTCACCTGCGAGGTCCGCGGTGACGTCCCCGGCGGGCGACGTCGATACGGCCGGATCGCTTCGCTTCGGTTCGACCTCCACGGGGACGGCCGCGAGCCCCGGCGTGCCGTCCACATCGTCGGCCGGACCGCGGTGCGTACGCCACCAGACGAGCACGATCGCGGCGGCAGCGACGAGGCCACCGGCGGCGAACGTGGGGGCACTCGGCATCCAGCGCGAGAGCGCACGTCGCCACGCGGGACGCCTCGCGTCCGCGACCTCGGCGGCCGCCAGCTGGGCTTGCACGCCGGCCCACAGGGTCGACGGTGGATCCACGGGAGGCAGGAGCCGCAGGTGATCGCGGAGCGCACCTTCATCGCTCGCGACCTGACGGCACGCCGCGCACTGGCGCAGGTGGCCACGGACGGCGCTGCCGTCCGCCGCGTCGAGATCTCCATCGAGATACGCCGTCAGCTGGCGCTGGGTGGACTCGCAGCTCACGCGCGCTCCTTGCGTGCTGGCTCGCGGAGATCAGGACCGAGGAGGTCCCGCATGCGAGCACGGGCCTTGTGGAGCTGCGACTTGCAGGTGCCCACACGGCACTCGAGGATCGCCGCGCACTCCTCGTGGGACAGACCCTCGACGTCGTGGAGCACCAGGATCGCGCGGTAGCCGGCGGGCAGCTGCCCGAGGGCCGCTTCGATCCGGGCCGCGAGACCGGAGTCGCGCTCGACGGCGGGCGGTGCCGGCAACTCCGCCAGCCCGTCATCGGAGACCTCGTGACGGCGGCCGCGCTTCGCGAGGTGCGAGAGCGCCGCGTTCACCGTGAGTCGATAGATCCACGTCGACAGCGCCGAGTCTCCGCGGAAGTTGACGAGCGCGCGGAACACGCGAACGAACACCTCCTGTGCGACCTCTTCGGCGTCGGAGGCACCGACGATGCGGTGAGCCATGCCGAACACCCGGCGCTTGTACTGGTGATAGAGCACTTCCATCGCGCGGGCTTCGCCGCGGCGGCAGGCTGCGATCAGCTGGGCATCATCGGCCAAGGCGGCAGCTACGCGAGGACGCGGCTCGGCCAGGAGAGGGGACGGAAGGACGGGCGCGGTTTCAACCAGGTCACTCACGAGCTCTCCAGAGACCCGGTCTGAACGGTCGGTAGCCGGATCGTCCGTAGGACCCTCGCCACCCGAAGACCGTTGCCTGGACACGACGTTGGGCAAGCTACCACCACAACGCCGGAACTCCCCGGCACTTTCTGCAGCCGACCCCACCCCAAGGTGTTCGCTGAGTTATGATGGTCCTGTGCAAGCGCCCCTCGTGGTCGGGTTGGGCAGGATCGGAGTCGCGATCTCCGCCCTGGGTCCCAACCTACCCAGCGTCGACGGGGCGAGCTCCGAGCTGGCGGCCCTGTCGACAGCTCCCGCGCCGGGGATCGCAGTCGCCCTGCGGGCCGCGCTCCGCCTCGGCTGCCGTGCCCGCGCGGTCGGCTCCCACGGCGCCGATCTCCTTGGCCAGCTCGCCCGATCCGCGATGCGCGACGCCGGGATCGACACGGAGCTGCTCCGCGCGGTGGGGACCAGCGCTTGCGACCTGGTCACGGTGGCAGGTGACGGCAAGCTTCGCGCTCATTACCGCGGTGATCGCGGGGAGCCGGTCTCGATCGACACGACCGCCGCGCTTGCGGGCGCGTCGGCGCTCCTGATCGATGGCTCGGAGCCGCGCGAGCAGCTGATCGCCGCCGAGGTCGCGCGCAATCAGAAGGTGCCCGTGATCTTCGACGTCAGTGAGATCCGCGACGGCACCTCCGACCTGATCTCGTCGTGCGACATCCTGATCGCCAGCGAGCGCGAGGCCTCCGAGCTCGCACCGCGCGGCGAGCTCACCGACGCGCTCGACGAGCTGATCGGACTCGGGCCGCGCGCCGTGGTGATCACGCTCGGCGAGCAGGGCGCGATCGGACGACACGGGCCGAACCTCGTGCGCTGCCCCGCCTTCGCGACCGAGGATCTGCTCGATTCCTACGGCGCGGGGTCGGTGTTCCACGGCGGCTTCGCGGCGGCGCTCCTCAGCGGGCTCCCGTTCCATCGCTGCATGGAGCTCGGCGCCGCGGCCGCCTCCCTGTCGCTGCGCGAGCTCGGACCGTGGTTGGCGATGCCGAGCCGCGACGACGTGCTCGCACTGACCCGCCAGCGCCGCGCGGGTTGATCGACCTCTACTCCTTCTTCTTCTTCGGGCGGATGCCGACGTCGGAGCCCTCCAGGCGGAAGTGCGCCTCGGCAGCGGCCATCTGCTCGGCTTCCTTCTTCGACTTGCCGACCGCCCTCGCCCACTCGTCCTCCCCGATGGTGACGGCGACGACGAACCGCTTGTCGTGATCGGGACCGAGCTCCTGAACGACGCGATAGGTGGGCGTCGCGCGCAGGCGCGCCTGCGAGGTCTCCTGGAGGCGGGTCTTGAAGTCGTAGAAGCCCTTGAACTCGACCGTCTCGATCCGCTGACCGAGTAGCCGGGTCGCCATGTCCTGCGCGGCCGCGAACCCGCCATCGAGGTAGACCGCGGCGAGGATCGCCTCGAACGCGTCGGCGAGGATGGACGGCTTCGTGCGCCCACCACTCTTCTCCTCGCCCTTGCCGAGCATCAGCCATTGCCCGAGGCCGAGCGCGAGCGCGACATCGCTGAGGCCGGCCTCGCTGACCACCTGCGCCCGGGTCACGCTGAGCTCGCCCTCGCGGAGCTGCGGGTAGCGGGTCATCAGCCGGTGGCCGACGACGAGGTCGAGGACAGCATCGCCGAGGAACTCCAGGCGTTCGTTGTCCTCTTGCTTCGGCTCCGCCGAGCCCTGCTCGTTGCACCAGCTCGCGTGGCGAAGCGCCTGTTCGAGCAGGCCGCGGTCGCGAAACGTGTGACCGAGCACGGTCTCCAGCTCCGAGTAGTCGGGCACGAGCCATGGTACCCTCGGAACCGTGGACGCGCTGCGCGAGCGCTTCGGGAAGTATCACGTCCTCGAGAAGATCGCGCAGGGCGGGATGGCCGAGGTCTATAAGGTCAAGACCGTCGGCATCGCGGGCTTCGAGAAGATCCAGGCGCTGAAGCGGATCCTGCCGAACTCGGCGCGCGAGGGCCGGTTCATCCG
>JAYVLW010001024.1:0-2574 GCA_043759315.1 Myxococcales bacterium | reverse complement strand
CGCAGCGCAGCGGCCCGCTCGAACTCGAGATCCGACGCCGCTTGCTTCATCTCGGACCGCAGCTTCTCGATGGCCGCGCGCACCCCGTCGAGGCTGTCGAGCTTCTTCAGCTCGAGGCCGGCGATCTGCACCGAGCGCCGGCCCTTCGCGGGCATCGGCTCCGCGGGCTGCACGTCGAGGATCGTGCGCGTCGCGGATCTGGGAGTGATGCCGTTCGCCTTGTTGAACTCCGCCTGCACCGTGCGGCGGCGATTCGTCTCGCCGAGCGCGTGCACGATCGATTCGGTCTGCTTGTCGGCGTACATCAGCACGCGGCCGTTGATGTTTCGCGCGGCGCGGCCGATCGTCTGGATCAGCGAACGCTCGCTTCGCAGGAAGCCCTCCTTGTCCGCGTCCAGGATGCCGACGAGCGACACCTCCGGAATGTCGAGACCCTCGCGCAGCAGGTTGATCCCGACCAGGACGTCGAATTCGCCGCGTCGCAGATCGCGAATGATCTGGATGCGCTCGAGCGTATCGATGTCGGAGTGCAGGTACTTCACCTTCACGCCGATCTCCCGATAGTACTCCGTCAGATCCTCGGCCATCCGCTTCGTCAGCGTGGTGACCAGCACGCGCTCGCCCTTCGCGGTGCGTTCGCGGATCTCGCCGAGCAGGTCATCGACCTGATGCGCCACGGGGCGGACCTCGACCTCGGGATCGAGCAGTCCGGTCGGTCGGATGATCTGCTCGACCACCACGCCCTTCGCCTGGTTGAGCTCCCAGTCCGCCGGAGTCGCCGACACGTACACCGTGCGCTTCGCCCGCTCGCGCCACTCGTCGAACCGCAGCGGGCGGTTATCGAGGGCGCTCGGCAGCCGGAACCCGAACTCGACGAGCGTCTCCTTGCGCGAGCGGTCGCCGTTGTACATGGCGCCGATCTGCGGAACGGTCTGGTGCGACTCGTCGATGATCAACAGGTAGTCATCGCCGAAGTAGTCGATCAGCGTCGGAGGTGGGTCCCCGGCGGTTCGCTGCGTCAGGTGTCGCGAGTAGTTCTCGATGCCGGAGCAGAAGCCCATCTGCTCGATCGATTCGAGGTCGTACATCGTGCGTTGCTCGAGCCGCTGCCTCTCCAGGAGCTTGCCCTGCGCGCTGAGATGCGCGAGCTGTTCCTGCAGCTCGGCGCGGATGCTCTGCGTGGCCTTCCGCATCGTGTCGTCCGGCGTTGCGTAGTGCGACGCCGCGAAGATCACGGTCCGATCGAGCTTGCGCTTCTCGCCGCCGCGCAGGGGATCGATCTCGCTGATCGCCTCGACCTGATCGCCCCACCATTCGATCCGCACCGCGGTATCCGCCTCGTACGCCGGGAACACCTCGACGGTATCGCCGCGCACCCGGAACGTGCCGCGATGGAAGTCGATGTCGTTGCGCTCGTACTGCAGCTCCACGAGCCGGCGCAGCACCGCATCGCGATCCACCGATGTTCCCACATCGATCTCGCAGGTCATCGACGCGTACGTCTCGCGCGCACCGATGCCGTAGATGCAGGACACACTCGCGACGATGATCACGTCGTCGCGAGACAGCAGCGCGAACGTCGCCGCGTGCCGCATCCGATCGATCTCCTCGTTCACGATCGAGTCCTTCTCGATGAACGTATCGGTCGTCGGGACGTACGCTTCGGGCTGGTAGTAGTCGTAGTAGCTGACGAAGTAGTGGACCGCGTTATCGGGGAACAGCTCCTTGAACTCGCCGTACAGCTGCGCCGCCAGGATCTTGTTGTGCGCGATGATCAGCGTCGGCTTCTGCACGTGCGCGATCACGTTCGCCACCGTGAAGGTCTTCCCCGAGCCGGTGATCCCGAGCAGCACCTGCGCTTCCTCACCGCGGTCGATGCCTTCGATCAGCTCCTTGATCGCCTTCGGCTGATCGCCGGCAGGTGTGAACGGCGATGCGAGACGAAACCCGCCGGCGGTGCGCGCGGGCAGGTCCGGCACCGGCGCAGCCTCGTCGCCGCCGCGCTTCGCCTTGTTGCGGTAGCTCGCCACGGTCGACACCTTAGCTCATCTTCACTTTCCGGCTCGTCGCCTCCACGAACGAACTCGGCGGCTCGGTGGCCTTCCACGTGGCCAGCGCCTCGACCCGCGCCACGTACGCCCGTACCTGAGGATAGGGCTCGAGCGAGTCCGCGCGGACCACGACGTCTGTTGGAGACAGCGACGCGCGACGCGCGGGGTCTCGATCGCAGAGGTACTGCATGATCGCGTGCGACTCCCACAGCGCCAGACCGGTCGTCGGATCTGCGAGCGCCGGGATCTTGTGGTTCGGGTTAACGGCGCCGAGCGCCGCGCGATCCTCCTGCTTCCGCAGGTCGACCAGCATCTGCTCGAGCTGGATCCCGAGGTGCGCCACGGTCAGGTTGACCCGGCGCGCGCTGGACGACATCTGGCTGGTATAGAGCTTCACGCGTGTCTCCTCTGTTGGTGGTCGGAGCGATCGCCGCGAGCCACTGCCACCAGGCGTAGTGCGCTCGATCTGGAGTCATGGAAGCCATGGCGATTCGTCCTTTGTGAGGAGACTTTGCCTTCCCTT
>JAYVLW010001023.1:0-2619 GCA_043759315.1 Myxococcales bacterium | reverse complement strand
ATCTCCCTGCAGCCGAACTCGGGTGCGCAGGGCGAGTACGCGGGTCTGCTCGCGATCCGCGGCTACTTCCAGGCCAAGGGCGAGTCACATCGCACGGTGTGCTTGATCCCGCAGAGCGCGCACGGCACGAACCCCGCGTCGGCGGTGCTCGCGGGGATGCAGGTCGTCGTGGTGGCGTCCGCCCCCGACGGAACGATCGATCTCGCCGACCTCGCGGCGAAGGCCGAGCAGCACGCGAACAACCTCGCGGCCGTGATGGTCACTTATCCCTCCACGCACGGCGTGTTCGAGGCGGGGATCAAGGACGTCTGCGCCATCGTCCACAAGCACGGCGGCCAGGTCTACATGGACGGCGCGAACATGAACGCGCAGGTCGGACTCACCCGCCCGGGTGACATCGGCGCCGACGTCTGTCATCTCAACCTTCACAAGACGTTTTGTATCCCGCACGGTGGCGGTGGTCCCGGGATGGGGCCGATCGGCGTCGCGAAGCACCTCGCGCCGTTCCTCCCGGGCCATCCGCTCGCGACGGCGGCGCAGGCCGTGGGTCCCGTGTCCGCGGCGCCGTGGGGATCTGCATCGATCCTCCCGATCTCGTTCGCGTACATCGCGATGATGGGCGAGCCCGGTCTGCGCCGTGCGACCGAGGTCGCGATCCTCAACGCGAACTACATCGCGCACCGCCTCGGCGCGCACTACCCGGTGCTCTACACCGGCCAGAACGGCCGCGTCGCTCACGAGCTCATCCTCGACTGCCGTGGCTTCAAGAAGACCGCGGGCATCGAGGGTGAGGACGTCGCGAAGCGCTTGATGGACTATGGCTTCCACGCGCCGACGATGTCGTTCCCGGTGCCGGGGACGCTGATGATCGAGCCCACGGAGAGCGAATCGAAGGCCGAGCTCGACAGGTTCTGCGAGGCGATGATCGCGATCCGCGCCGAGATCGCCGCGATCGAGAGCGGGCAGATGGACCGGGCCAACAACCCGCTCAAGAACGCGCCGCACACGGCCACGGAGTGCACGGGCACCGAGTGGAACCATCCCTACTCGCGCGAGCAGGCGGCGTTCCCGGCGCCGTGGCTGCGCGCCCACAAGTACTGGCCTCCGGTGGCGCGGGTCGACAATGCATACGGAGATCGCAACCTCGTGTGCACGTGTCCTCCGATCGACGCCTATACTTGAGCCCACGGGGATGGCGGACCTGGCAGGACTGATGGCGATCGTGATGTCGCTGGGGATGGCCCCGGCGATCATCTACATCCGCGGTCAGAACAAGCTGAAGGAGCGCCGGCTCGAGCTCGAGGCGAAGACCGGCGGAGGCAACGCCGAGGAGACGAAGCGACTGACCGAGGAGAACAAGCTGCTTCGCGACCGGGTGGAGAACCTCGAGTCGATCGTGTGCTCGGTGGACTTCGAGCTCAACCAGAAGCTGGCGAAGGTGATCGACGAGCAGCGCTCGCTCGTGCTCCCCGCCGGCGCGGCGGCCCCGCCGGATCCAGCCGTGCCCACGCCGCCCGCGCTCGATCGTACGGCCACCGCGCACCCGTCCGCGCCGCGGCCGGCGCTGACCACGTCGCTCGAGCCCGGCCAGATCCTCGCGCAGCGCTATCGCGTGCAGCGCCTGCTCGGCAAGGGCGGGATGGGCGCGGTGTACCTCGCGGACGACGAGGTGCTCGGAGAGCTCGTCGCGCTCAAGGTCATCTCGAGCGCGTGGGCGGCCGACGAGCAGGCGATGGTGGCGCGGTTCCGTCGCGAGGCGGCCGCTGCCCGCAAGGTCAGCTCGCCCTGCGTGATCCGGATCCACGATCTCGGCGAGGCGCGTCCCGGCCTGCTGTATCTCTCGATGGAGTACTTCGCGGGCCGGACGCTCGCGGAGGTCATCGCGCAGCGGGGCCTGGTGCCGATCGACGACGCGCGCGACATCCTCAAGCAGATCTGCACGGGCCTCGAAGCCGCGCATCAGGCCGGTGTCATTCACCGCGATCTCAAGCCGAGCAATATCCTCGTCGGCGAGCGCGGCGCGGTGAAGATCATCGACTTCGGTCTCGCGACCACGGCCGTCGGCGATGGCCTCACGGCCACCGGGGCGATCCTCGGAACGCCCCACTACATGGCGCCCGAGCAGGTGCGCGGCAAGCCCGTCGATTCACGCACCGATATCTATGCGCTCGGCGCGCTCGCGTACCACCTCGTGTGCGGCCGCACGCCGTTCCACGGTGACAACGCGATCGCCATTGGCTTCGCGCATCTCTCCGAGGCGCCACCGCCGCCACGCCAGCTCCGCAAGGACGTCCCGGCCAACCTCGAGGTCGCGATCCTGGCCGCCCTCGCGAAGAGCCCCGACGACCGCCCGTCGAGCGCGCGCGCGTTCCTCGACAAGTCCACCGCCGCAGCCGCCGCCTGACGTTTCACGGCCGAGCGGGTGGCGCGTCGCACGGGGGGCTACGTGTCGTCGCGGCGGTCCGTCACCGCTGCGTGAACCGGTAGTGCGCGACGAGCCACTCGCGCCCACCGCGGTATCCGAACAGCTCCGCGCATGCGAGGAAGAACACGCGCCAGCGCTGGAACCGACGCGCGGCTTCGGCGCCGTAGGTGCCGGCGAGGATCGCGAGGACCTCG
>JAYVLW010001022.1:0-3197 GCA_043759315.1 Myxococcales bacterium | reverse complement strand
GGGCCGGACCTTGGCAATAATGCAGGAGATGCCTTTCGTTCGCCGTGCAGCGGCGTTGCTCGCCGCCCTCGCCCTCGCCCTCGCGACGGCGCCCGCGCTCGCCGAGGACAAGCGCTGCGTCCACGTCGACTACAAGCCGGTGGCCCGCCCCGATCTGGCGCCCGGCAAGAACCAGCCCGCGCAGATGGTGGTCTGGCTCGAGGACGCCAGCGGCGTGTTCGTCGACACCATCTACATCACGGCCGAGACCGGCACGTACGGCCTCGGCAATCGCCCGGGCCGCGTCGACTTCAACTCCGGCCCGTTCTGGCCGTACGGTCGCCGCACCACCACGTTCCCGGTGTGGGCGCATCGCAAGCAGCTCTACGGCTCCGGTGACCTGCTCGAGTTCCCGCTCGTCGCCTTCCAGAACACCGACGACGACAACCTGAGCCACCCGTTCAACCAGAGCTCGAAGGAGCAGCACTACTGCCGCCCGATGATGACGAGCGAGTCCGCGTGGGATGCGTTGTCGTGCGCCTCGCCGAACGGCGTGTTCACCGACAAGGGCATCATGACCGGCGGCGTGTCGCTGTATCCGCCGCGCCAGGATGCGAAGCGCGTCGCGATGAACGACAGCGAGAGCGTCGACATGTACCCCGCGCTCAATCCGTTCGACGCGGTCTCGCAGGCCACGCCGCCGAACGGCGTGCCGGCGCAGTTCTCGTGGCCGATCCCCGCCACGCTGCCAACCGGCGACTACACGATGTGGGTCGAGGTCGCGAAGGAGTTCGACCACAACGCCACGTACACCACCGATGCGCGCCCAGGTCCCGGGAACATCCCGTGGAAGGAGTACGGCGACCCGTACCGCGGTCAGCCCTCCGTGCTCTACAAGGTCGCGTTCGCCGTCGGCGCCTCGGCGAGCACGGGCACCACCCTCGACTACGTCGGCTACGGCGATCCCGATGGCCTCGACGGCAATCTCCGCACGCCCGATGGCACGATCACCACGAACATCCCGGGCTCCGGCGCGCAGCGCCTCGATGTCGTCACCGAAGGCCCCACGTCGTTCCGGGTGCGCGTGGTGGCGAGTCCGCAGACCGCATCGGTGATCCCGGATGCGGTCAAGAGCCTCGAGGCCGTCTCCGAGACGAGCCGCGGCGCGACGATCAAGTTTCTGTCGCCGATCGAGGACGCGGAGCACGGCAAGGTGAAGGGCTACGACGTGCGATTCCTCGCCGGCCTCGACTCGATCACCGAGGCCACGTTCGACCAGGCGACCGATCCGCACCTGTTCATCGAGATCGGCGCGCCGGGCACGATGCACACGTTCTCTCTCGAGCGCCTGCTGCCCGACACCGACTACACCGTCGCGATCCGGCCGTACGACGACTGCCGCAACACCGGCCCGATCCGCATCCTGTCGTTCCACACGCCGGAGCGCACCGTCGGTGAGGTCGACGCCTGCTTCGTCGCCACGGCCGCGTACGGGTCCGTGCTCGCGCAGGACGTCGACATGCTGCGTCACTTCCGCGACGCGGTCCTCAAGCGCACCGTGCTCGGCGAGCTCGCGGTCGAGACCTACTATACCTTCGGTCCCCCGGTTGCCGGGATGGTCGGCGAGTCCGAGTTGCTCCGGTGGACGGCGCGCACCGTGCTCGATCCGCTCGTCACGTGGGCGCGCGCACTTCACTTCTAGGCCAACTCGGGGATACTGAATGGACATGCGTTGTAGCTCCCTCGTCGCCGCGGTCGTGCTCGCCGGTGGTGCGCGCGTTGCCTCGGCCGGCGAGTGCCGCGTGCTCGACGTCGACTACATGCCCGCCGAGGGCGCGAACGCCGACCCCTCCCTGCGCAAGCCGCTGTCGGTCGTGGCGTGGCTCGAGACCCCGGGCGGCGAGTTCGTCGAGACCGTGTTCGTCACGCAGCAGGTCGGCACCTACGGCCTCGGCAATCGCCCCGGCCGGTTCGACTTCAACAGCGGTCCCGACTGGCCCTATGGCCGGCGCATCACCACGTTCCCCGTATGGGCGCATCGTCACGGCCTCCAGTGGGACGAGCTCGTGTTCCAGGACAGTAACGACAGCGGCCTCTCGCATGGCAGCCAGTTCTCGTCGAAGGAGCTGCACTACTTCCGCCCGCTGATGCGCAGCGAGCCCGGCTGGGACGCGGAGACGCACGCCTCGTCGTTCGGCCCTTATACCGACAAGGGTAGGTTCGGAACGAACAAGAGCCTGTATCCACCGCGCCAGGACGTCGTCAAGGCGAACGAGGACGTGGCGTCGGTCGCGATGTTCGACCAGCTCAACCCGTTCGATGCTGTCTCCCAGGCGTCGCCCGAGGATGGAGCACGCGCGCGGTTCTCGTGGGCCGCGCCCAAGGACCTCCCGACCGGCAACTACGTGCTGTGGATGGAGGTCTCACGCGAGTTCGATCAGAACTCCACGTACTCCGCCACCCGGTATCCGCCGCCGCACCCGATCCCCTACGAGGACTACGGGATGCCGTACCGCGGCCAGCCGTCGGTGCTCTACAAGGTGCCGTTCACGATCGGCGTCACGACGAGCAGCGCCACCACCGACGCCTACGTGGGCTACGGCGATCCCGACGGTCTCGACGGGAACCTCCGCGCGCCCGACAACACGATCACCTCCGACGTCCCGGGCTCCGGTGCGCAGCGGCTCGCGCTCGTGCCGGGCGAGACCTATCGCGTGAAGGTCACCGCCGGTCCCGATCCTGATTCGCTCGCGCCCTCGGCGGCCGGCGACATCGCGAGCACCACGACGAGCAGCACCGCGATCGTCTCGTTCGTCGCACCGGGCGATGACGAGCGGATGGGGATGGTGAAGGGCTACGAGATCCGTTACCTCGTCGGCGAGGACATCACCGAGGCGAACTTCGACTCCGCGATCGAGATGCGGCCGACGTTCTCCGTGGTCCCCGGCGGTGCTCTGCAGACCATCACGTTCGACAAGCTCCTGCCCGAGACCACGTACTCGATCGGCATTCGCGCGTACGACAACTGCTCGAACACGAGCCCGCTCACCGTCGTCGATGCCACCACGCTCCCGCGCTCGGTGGGTGAGGTCGACGCCTGCTTCATCGCCACCGCCGCTTACGGCTCGCTGCTCGCGAACGACGTCGAGATGCTGCGCCGGTTCCGCGACCTCGCGATGAAGCACAGCGTGCTCGGCGAGCTCGCGGTCGAGACCTAC
>JAYVLW010001021.1:0-5964 GCA_043759315.1 Myxococcales bacterium | reverse complement strand
AGAGGTCCTGATCGGGCACACCGACAGCTACTCCGGGCTCGCGAACAACTTCTTCGTCTACCGCGATCCTTCCACCGGGCGCTTCTCGTTCCTGCCGTGGGGCGTCGACAACACGTTCCATACCGGCGGGGTGATCAACCAGACCAACGACGCCGTCGCAGCCAACGGGCTGCTCGCGCGTCGGCTGTACCTGTACCCGCCGACCCGCGATCGCTACCTCGCCCGGCTCAAGCAGCACCTCGCGATGATCTGGAACGAGACCGAGCTGCTCGCGGAGATCGATCGCATGGCCGCGCTGGTCGCGCCGCCAGCCGCCGAGGTCGAGGCCGTGCGCATGTTCGTGCGCGAGCGCCGGGCGGCGATCGACAACGCGCTGGTCGCCGGCCCGCCGGCATGGACCGCACCGTTCAAGGCGAGCGCGAAGCCGTGCTTCGAGACCAACGGCACGAGCAGCGGGACGTTCCAGACCACGTGGGGCACGCTCGGCGCCGCCGACGTGTTCGCCGCCGGCACCGGCACGCTGAGCGGGACGATCGAGAACCTTCCGCTCGGCGCCGCGACGCGCGTGGGCAGTGCAGCGGGCAACGACAGCGGCGGCAGGGCGATCCAGATCTACGGTCAGAACTCGACAGGGACGATCTCGATCATCGCGTTCAACCTCGCGCCGTCGCTGTTCACACCGGGCGATCACTCGCTCGGGTTCGGGGCGGTCCAGATCGGCGCCGGCGCATACCTCTTCACGCCTGCGAGCAACACCATCGAGGCGCTCGGGATCGTGGCGTCGGGGAACCTCCACCTCGACAGCGCTGGCACGACCACCAACGCGGCGGTCCGCGGGAGCTACACGCTCTCGACGCTGCGGCTGCCGTTCTGATCAGGTAGGATCGACGGATGGATGGGCATCGCACGGCGGAGCGACGCAGCATCGCCTACCACCGCGAGATCGTACGGCGGCTCGCGGAGAGCGCGAGCGTGCTCGACGTCGCGCGCGCACGCGTCCATTCGTGGCGAGAACCCGACGTGCATCCCAGCTGGCGCGCCGCATGGGCCGAGCTTCTCTCGCGACCGCTCGAAGAGCTCTCGCGTGCGCTCGTCGACGACGGCGAACACATGACGTCGCTGCGGCAGATGAGCCCTTTCGCTGGAGTGCTCGATCCCCGAACACGATGGGCGATCTGGAAGAGCGTCACGTGAATCGAGTGCAGCTCGAGCACGTGATCCGTGCGTCGGCGGCGATCTCCGGGGATGACGAGATCATCGTGATCGGGAGCCAGGCGATCCTCGGCCAGTTCCCGGATGCTCCCGCCGAGCTGTGCGTCAGCAACGAGGCGGACATCTATCCGAAGAACAAGCCCGAGATGGCGGACCTCATCGATGGTTCGATCGGCGAGCTTTCGCCCTTCCACGACACGTTCGGCTACTACGGCCAGGGTGTCGATGCCACGACCGCCGTGCTTCCTGCTGGGTGGCAAGCACGCCTGGTCGCCGTGACCAACGCCAATACGCGTGGCGCGACGGGCTGGTGTCTCGAGGTTCACGATCTGGTGCTATCGAAGTACGCCGCCGGACGCGAAAAGGACTTCGAATTCGTCCGGGGGGCGCTTCGTCATGGCCTCGTCGATCCGGATGAGCTCCTCCGCAGGCTGTCCGATCTGCCCGTCGAGCCAGCGCATCGCGCGAGGATCGAGGCGAGGATCGGTGGCGACCGCGCTTGAGCGAGTTGGCGTCAGGCAGCGCGGATGCACAGCCAGACGTGGCCGTCGTCCGACCTCGACATCTCGATCACCGCGTGATCCTGGCGGTGAAACCCGCGGAACGTGTGCGCGACGCTGTCGCAGCAGCCCGGCGCGAGCTGCTGCACCCGCTCGGCGAGGTCGCTCGATGCGCGCGCGACATCGCGGAAATAGTCGCGGCCGAGAGCGCGCCAGCGCTGGATGCCGGACCGCGACGCCTCGGGCTGGTTGTAGCGCTCGATCTTGCCCGCCGGATCGAGGAGCACGACCCCGAACGGGAGCTTGTCGAGCGCCGCGTCGTCGAGGGTGTCGAGGGTGTCGAGGCCGTCCATACAGGATTCGAGGGGGATGCCGGGTCAGAAGTTACACCCCGGCTCGCTTGACGCCAGGCGGGAGCGGGGCAAGATCGGCCGCTATGTCTCAGGTCGTCAGCGCGGATAACGTCGAAAAAACCATCACCTCGTTCACCCGGCTCGATCAGCGTGGTGACAAGAAGGCGATGAACAAGCTCGCGCAGCGGCTGCAGAAGGAGCAGCCGTTCCTGCTCCAGCACGCCGCCGCGGTGCGCACCGAGCACGGAGATGCCGTGGGCGAGGCCGCCGTGTTCTACGCGACGCTCGTGTGGGCGATGTTCGACCGCAACCAGGATGGCACGCTCCCGCGCCTCACCGGGCAGAACCTCGCCGAGGCCGATCGCGTCGTCACCGAGGCGCTCGGCACCGTCGAGGGACTCGCGGACAAGCCGGTGCACGAGCGCGTGGCGCCGGCGCTCGTCGCGACGCAGCCGAACATCTACGCGAAGCTGTCCGAGCTGCTCGCCGAGGACGTCAAGGAAGCGGCGATGACGCCGGAGACCGCGACCACGATCATCAAGCCGACCGAGGTCGTGATCGAAGCGTTCGATGCCGCGATGACCGGTCGTCGCCCTGGCGAGAAGCAGGGCACCGTGGTCGCGAGCGAGAAGGTCGGCCGCAACGAGCCGTGCCCGTGTGGCTCCGGCAAGAAGTACAAGAAGTGCCACGGCGAAGCGGCCTGACCCGACGCTGACCCTCGGTACGCCGAGGTGCGCGGATGTGCGCGCGCAAGCTGGTGATTCTCTTGCACTAAGAGTCTTCACCGACCATGCGCACCAGATCGAACGCCAGCGTCCTGGAAGCGGATCGCGTGACGCCATCGCGGTCCAACGTCGCGACCTCACGCGCACTCCCGCCCGAGGTCGACCCGCTGAGCACGACGATGCGTTCGCTCGCGGTGATCCGGATCGAGGCGCCGGGATCGCGAACCCGACCGCGCAGCGATGCGCCGAGGTCTCGTGGTGCGACGCTCGAGGAGGTCGCGGACACCACGCCGTTCGCGCTGATCGACCCGAACAATCCAGCGGCCACCCTGCGCGACATCCCTGCGGCAACGGGGATGTCGTGCAGGCGCGCTCGCGTCGCGCTCGTCGCGTCGTTCGTGATCGCGATCGCGGGCATGATCACGTTCGCGACGGTCGGCTGATCACTTCGGCGCGAACTTCGCGCGCGGGTACAGCACGATCTCGATGCGACGGTTCTTCGCCTTCACCTTGCTGACCGGGCGGTACTGGCTGAACGCCACGGCCGCGAGGCGCGTGGGATCGAGCTTCGCGTCATCCTGCAGGTAGTGCACCACGGTGAGCGCGCGCGCCGCCGACAGCTCCCAGTTGGTCATGAACGCGAGCACCTTGTCGGGCTTGTCGGGCTCCTTCGGCTCGGGCCTCGCCGGCTTCGCGCCTTTCTTTGTCGGCTTCTTTGCGGGCTCGGGCTTCACCTTCGGCTTGCGGATGATGATCGGCTGATCGTCGGTGTGGCCCTGCACCCAGACCTGCTTGTCGTCGACATCCTTGAGCGCGGCGCCGACCTTCGCGAGCACGTCCTTGCCCTGCGGCGTCAGATCCGCTTCGCCGACGGGAAACAGGATCTGGTCGACGAGCTCGAGCTTCACCGCGCCATCGGCGGTCGTCACCTCGCCAGCCTTGCCCACCGCCTCCGCGAGCTTGTCTTGCAGCGCCTTGGCTTCGTCGGCCTTGGCCTGCAGCTCGGCGTCCTTGTTGCGGAGCGCGTCGCCCGCTTCCTTCTCCTTGGTCAGCTCGCCCTTCGTCTCGGCGAGCTGCTTCTCGAGCTCGGCGACGCGGGGATCGGGCTTCGCGGGTGCCGGCTTGCCACCACAGCCGACGAGGACGAGACCGGCGGCGACGAGCAGCTCACGCATGCCGCGACGATATCACCGCCCGCTCGAGCGTCCGGGCGTCCGGCCGAAACCTGGACGCGACGTCCGAGGGTCGGCCACGGCTCGGCCGAACCGCTTGTCGATCTGCGCGCTTGCACGTCGAAGGATTTGGCCTTGGGCTTGCTGTCGGCTGGCGGTAACCTTCCTGGAGTTCTGCCGTGACCGATTCCGAGCTCACCCTCTCCGTCCTCCGCGAGATCCGCGATGCGGTCATCGCCACGAACGCATGCATCGACGCGCTCGACAACCACCTCACCGGCCGGATCGATGGGATTGCGACTCGTCTCGACGAGACCAACGCGAGACTGACGGTCGTGGAGCACGTGGTGCGTGACGCCTCCGAGCAGCTGGTGTTCCTCGGCCGCTACGCCAGGAACACGATCGAAGATCTTCGCGAGCGCGTGTCGCGCCTCGAAGCGAAGACCTAGCCGAGCCGCAGTCGCATCAACCGAGGCCTTCGACCTTGACCCACGGACCGGCGGTGTACGGGAACGACTGATCGAAGTGGACGTGCGCGACGTACCACAGGGTGACGTCATCGCCGTCGAGGGCCTCGTCGCCGACGTAGGCGGCGGGGAACGTGGCGCCGCCGGGCGCGCTGCGCGGCGAGAACGGCGCCCACTCGCCATCGTGATAGCGGATCGCGAACACCTCGGCGTCGTCCCACGAGTGCGGGCGGATGTTGATCGCGGCGCCCGAGCCGAAGTCGACCTGGCGCCACACGTTGCCCTTCGGATCGGCCTCGCCCGAGTACGGGAACCAGCCCTCCGTCTCCACGCGCTGCCAGCGCTTGTCCTCGAACCGCTCGAACGCATCGTCGCGCGCGCCGTCGAGATCGAAGTCGAACCGCCAGTGCGGGTGATACGTGTGCTGGTCGTGGATGCCGGGGCCGTAGATGGTGAGCCACGGGCACAGGCGACCATCGTCGTGAAACCGCCACAGCTGCGTGTACTGGTACGGGCCGGCCTGGAACGCGGCCGACAGCTCGACACCGCCGCGGAACGACTGCACGCGCACCGGACCCTGCAGCGTGCGCGTGCCGAGGGGCACCCACCATGGACCGTGGGCCTCGGTGGAGTCCGTCTCGACGTCGAGGGACTCGCGCTGGTGATCGATCGTGACGTAGGGCAGCGAACCTTCCCAGAGGACGCGGCGGCCCTTGAAGTCGGCGAGGTAGATCATGATCCCGGCGGACTCGGTGAGCCGCCAGTGGAACTTCCAGTTCGCCTCGGAGATCACGTTGCTCATCAGAACAGCTCCGCGGGAACGACCTGGGTCACCATGTTGTCGAGGAGATCGACGATCGCGACGAGCGTGGCGTGACCATCAGAGCGCCCGAAGATCACGGCGGCGGAGCGGCGGTCGAACGACAGGTCGGCCGCATTGCGTCCCCAGTAGTGCATCGTGGACTGCGGCGACTCGCCGAGCGTGAGCTTGCTGCGCACCCGCTCGTCGGTCATCGCGATCGAGACCGCCAGCGCCTCTTCGTCGCGCGACAGCATCGGCTGCGCCTTGGTCAGCTCGAGGTGCGCGACCACACCGGCATCGAGATCGACGCACGCGTCGACCGTGCGATCGGTTGCGTAGTCGTATGCGACCACGCGCGCCAGGCGATGGCCGGCCATCCAGTGCGGCGGCTTGACCACCAGCGGCTCGGTGACGATCACGCGGTACCGGCCGACCTTCGCCATCGAGCTCAGGCGGCGGTCCTCGGTGAGGGTACGGAGGGCGTCCGCGACCTCACCGTGGGTCAGCGGATCGAACAGGGTCGGGTCAGCAGCGGCAACATCTGGCGACCTTGTCCTACCTGCAGCTTTGGGCGCCGATCTTGGCCCCGATTTGGCTGCCGGTTTCGCCTTCGGTTTCGGGGGCTTAGTCGCCCTCACCACCTTCTTCGCAGACGCCATGCGCGGACTATACACGCGTTTAGATCCGTTCCTTGGGTCGGGCGTGTAATTGGCCATGCGGATGCGAATGCTCA
>JAYVLW010001020.1:0-10808 GCA_043759315.1 Myxococcales bacterium | reverse complement strand
CTTCAGGGTCATCTCGATCACCGCGCCGTCGGCCGACTGCTGGCGCGGGAACGCGACCGGAAGCGGCTCTTGGGTCGCGGCGTCGACCACGGTCAGCGACTTCAAGAAGTCGTCGACGCGATCGCGCGGCACGCTGACGGTCAGGGTCCCGCCGCGGACCCGAGCATGGCGTTCGTAGTACGCGACGCCGTTGCGATAGATCACGACGCGGCCCAGGGCCACGTCATCGACCTTGACGAAGTTCGAGTGCTTGGGACCACAGCCGGCGAGCGCCGCGGCCAACAGGAAACCGGCGAGGACCTTCTTCATGAGTCCCCGGAAACGCACCAGGGTGCCGGGGCGGTCTACTTTCGCGCCGGGTTTTTCCCAAGCCAGGCCAGCCGCCCGGTGTAAGGCGTGGGTCTCACTGGCAGCCGCGCTCGTCGTGCGCCGGGCACTGGTGGACCAGCTGGACGCCCAGGACGCCGCCGCGGGCGACCGCGACCGCGAGATCCTGGACGCCGTCGCCATCGAAGTCTCCCGTGGTCAGCTGCACGCCCGTGCCGTCGACCGCCGCGAACGGCGTGGCGTCCCGCGCGCCCGTCTCGGACACCCGGTACAGGCCCCAGCGCGGCATGACGCCGTCCGTGCCTGCCTCGGCCAGACAGACCGCCACGAGCTGGTGCCCGACGCGCGCGACGTCGGCACAGCCACCGAGCCCGAGCGCCGGCTCTGCACCGATCGCGCACCCCGCGCCGCTCGCGGTGATCGGATAGACGTGGACCTGAACGCCCTGCATGGTGGGGCTCGCGATCACGAGCTCGTCCACCCCATCGTCTCCGACGATGTCGCCGCCGCGCACGCGCAGGACGGCCGGCGTCGACGCTGGCGCAGCGCACCCGTGGCCTCCGACGTCCGTCGCCGCGACGCCCTCCTTCATCGCGCTGTCTTTCGTACCGAACGCCAACCACGGGGCGGTCTTTCCGCGCAGCAGCGCCGGCGGCTTCACGAGATCGATCGGAACAGCCACGCCCGTGATGTCGACCCGGCTCCATGCCGCGGTGGCAACGTTGTTGAGCAGCAGCGACCGCCCCACGATCGAAGCATCGCCGTTCGAGATCACGCCGACCTGGAGCGTCCCGCCATTCGCGAGATCGCTGCCCGCGAGATTGCCGGCGACGAGGACGCCGTGGACCGAGGCGATCTGCTTCGCGTCGATCGGGAACCGGGGCATCGTCAGCCGGCGCGACGCCTCGCCGAACATCACGCCCGCGGCGGCGGTGGCACCTGTCGCCTCGGCCTTGATGACGATCAGGTCCTCCACACCGTCGTGGATGCGCGGCGAAGGCACCCATTCGGCGAACCGAACGCTCGCCAGCCGCAGCACGCTGTTCCCGAACGGTACCATCGCGATCGCCGGGCCGATGGCCCCGGCGGTGGCGCCGTACACCACGGAGAGTCGCTGCTTGTTGGCACCCGTGCGCTCGACCAGCGCCGCGTCCCCGATGCCATCGCCATCGAAATCTCCGGGGATCACAGAGATCACCTCGCTGTCGGTGTCCGCCCGGTACGCGTTGGGGACAGCGCCACCACGGACCACGTCGACATCGTCCTGATCCGAGCGCCCGGCGACGACGTCGAGGATGCCATCCCGATCCACATCGACGACGGCCGCGGCCTGCCACGGCCGATCAGCCACCGTCGGCCCGATCACCAACGCGAGCGCGGTCCCCGTCACGCCGAACACACCGCTGGAGGTGACCAGCTCGTCGGCACCGGAGCCCGGACGAACGTCGCCGGCAGCGAGCACGGAGAACTCGCCCGAGAGCGACGGAGTCAGCGGGGTCCGTGCGTTCGTGAAACCACACCCCGGTCCCGCCGCCGGCAGGTACGACACCACCGTGGTGGTCCCGTTGCGCGCCGTCAGCACGAGCTCGGGGCACGCGTCGCCCGCGATGTTTGCCAGCAGCGCATGGTCCGGCAGCTGGCCCATGAGGGGCGTGGTGGCGAAGGCCCACGTCGCAGGGGTTCCCGAGTGGGAGTAGCGGCAGACCTCGAAGGCGTTGATCCCGGTCTTCGCGACCACGACGAACGCGCGGCGATCGACCGACACCGCGATGTCGACCAGCGTGGTCACCCCGCTGCCACAGACCGGCGGAGGCTGGGAGAGTCCCGGTCCGTCGATCGTGTCGAGACGCTTGACGACCAGGCCGGCAGTTCCGGCGCGCGCGACCTCGTAAGGCGTGTCTCCGAGATCCGGAACATTTCCGCCCGCCCGCGGCGGCTCCTCCACGATCAGCGGCACCCTCGTGGCGAAGTTCGTCAGGTTGAAGGTGGTGTCGAGATCCGCCAGGAAGCTCTCGGTGTTCGAGGTCAGCAAGCCGATGCCGTCATTCGGGATCGCCATCGCCAGCTGCGACACCCCGCTCGGCGCGGTCAGCGGATCGCGATCGAAGAACGCCGGAGGCGCCTGCCCGGCCGGGGCGGGCTGGCTGTAGCTCGCGAGGAGGGCTCCACCTCGATCGGTGCCGAACCGCACGACCACGGACGTCGCGGTCGATCCGATCAGATCGTCGATCTGATCGCCATCGAAGTCGCCGACCGCGGTGAACCGAACGTTGAAGTCCTGCAGGTCGCCGGGCGTGGAGAACTGACCGCCACCGGCGCGGCACACGCGATCGAGCGCGCAGGTCATCCGCTCGTCGGGGCAGTACAGCGCTCCGCTCGTGGCATCGGTCCCGACCTTCACGTACGCGTCGGTGACCGGCGCCGTCTGGCAGCTCAGCTCGCAGCGATCGTTGCACGTGTCGTTGCCGCCGATGTCCCCATCGCAGGCCTCGCCGTTCGTGGCCTCGATGATCCCGTTGCCACAGGTCCCCAGGTCGGGGAGATCGTGGCACCCCGAGAGCAACATCGCGACGAGCACGGCCCGCATCAGAACGCTCCTCCGTAGCCGAGCCCGAGACCATGCTCGAGGGCCATCGGCGAAAAGCCACCCTCCTTGGTCTCGGTGGGCACGCCGAGCTGCTCCGACGTCGGATCGTCGGCGTAGTACATCCACGCCGCGGCACCGGCGGCGAGCAGCGCGACGCCACCGAGCACGAGGCTGGTCGTGCCGAGCGTGTCGCGCCGATCGCGGAGGCGCGAATAGCGTGCAGCGTCGTCGGACGACAGCGGCGTGGACGAGTCGCGCAGATCGGCCGCCGAGGATCCCGCGGCGATCGACACCACCCCGGTCACCAGCGAGGCAACGACGAGCGCGCCGGAGCCAACGGCGACCCAGGTGACCGCCTTGCGCTGCGTGGTCCGTTCGAGCGGCGCGTCCCAGCTCAGCGCCTGCCCGGGGCGCAGCTCGACCTCGCGCGTGAGCGGCCGGCGACCGCGCGCGAACACGGTGATCAGCCGCTTGCCCGGGGCGACCTCGATCGGCCTGCCGCCGATCACCATCGGGCGGCCATCGACCGCGATCCGCGCATCGCGCGCGGTCCGGACGGTCAGCTGGGCCGGGCGCGCCTTGAGCTCGAGCGGCACCATCGCCTGCCCCTTCGTGACGGTGAGCTTGCGCTCCTCCGGCAGGTAGCCATCGGCGCTGACGCCGACGGTGTGCTCGCCGGGCGTGACGTCGATCGAGGTGTACCGATCGACGGCCTTCCCGTCGATCGTGATCAGGGCGCCATCGACGGCGACCGAGACGTAGATCGACGGCGTGGTCTTCTCGACGATGACCACCTTCTGGCCCGAGGCCTCGAGCTTCGCGAGCACGTCGCGCAACCGGGCCAGGTGTGCCTTCGCATCCTCGCGCTTGCTGCCGTTCGGTGCGCCGGCGAGGTACGCCTCGAACAGCTCGACCGCTCGCTTGACGTGCGTGGGGTCGTTGTCGAAACCGTACTGGAGCCGATGCGCCTGCGCCGCCGAGAACGCGATCTCGGGGGCCTTGAAGCTCTCGTACGCCTGATCGAAGTTGCTCGCGGCGGCGCTGAACTTGCCGTCCTTGTAGGCCGCGGCGCCGATCCGGAACAGCTGCTCGGCCGCGGCCTTGTCCTCGGCGTGCACCGGCGAAGCGATCACCAGCGCGGCTACCACGATCCACGTACGTTTCCTCACGGCACCACTCCTGGCTGGACGATCATTTCGGAAAGCCATCGATCTCGTCGGTCGGCACGAAGCCACTGCCGCTGCCGCTGCCGCGTCCGCTGCCGGAACCCGCGCCCGTGTTACCGCCGCGGCTCATCGGCTTCAGCGTGACCTTCTCGCGCGTATCGCGATCCGGCATGACCCGCAGCTCGCGCGGCTGGTAGCGCGGCGCGCTCAATGTCAGCACCACCTCGTACTCCCCGCGCGTGAGCACGATCGGCCCGGGGGCCGTGCCCACGTGGCGCTCTCCGACCTTGACCTCGGTGCCCGGCGGCGTACCGGTGATCTCGACAGTGACCGTCGCCGCGGCCGCGTCCGCCACGGGCACGTTGGGCGTCTCGGCGGCATCTGGCGGCTGGGCGACGACGGCGGCGTCGATCGATGGCTTCGTCGTCGCCACCGGATCCGTCACGGCCCCCGCGTCCCGGCGCGGCTCGTCCTTGGCAGCCCCTCGCGAGCTCACGAGCACGAACGCGATGCCTCCGGCGACCACGGCCAGCCCGAGCGCGACGAACGGCCACCACCGGCGCTGCGCCGGCGGTGGCGGCATCGTTCGCGCGGTCGCGGCGGCCGTGGCGGTCGCGGCGGTCGGGCGCCCCGTGATCGAGGCCGGGATCTGGACGAGACCGGTCGGCGTCGTGGCGGCGGCGTGCTGCGAGGTGCTCGACAGGCCGGCGGCCTGTTCCAGCGCGCGCACCGCGGTGACGAGATCGGGCGGGCGCTGCGCCGGCTCCTTGTGCATCAGCCACGAGATCACGTGATCGACGCCGACGGGAACATCGGCGACGTGCGTGCTCACGGGGGCCGGCTCGTCGGAGATCTGCCGCATCAGGATGGTCATGTAGTCCTCGCCGTCGATCGGGAACACCCCGGCGAGCATCACGTACGCGAGGACGCCGAACGCATACAGGTCCGTGCGGTGATCGACCTCGCGGCCGCGGCACTGCTCGGGCGACATGTAATACGGCGTCCCCATCGGCGCGCCGGTCCGCGTCTTGTGACCGATCACGTCCTCGGGCCCCAGCAGCTTGGCGATCCCGAAATCGAGCAACTTCGGAAACACCGCGCCATCCGCGTCGACACCGAGGAACACGTTCTCGGCCTTCAGATCGCGATGCGCGATGCCCTTCACGTGCGCCGCATCGAGGGCACGTGCCAGCCCGCGGAGGATCGGGACCGCTTCGGCGAGCGAGATCCGACCGAGCCGCTTGATCCGGCGATCGAGCGGCTCGCCGTCGAGGTACTCCATCATGTAGTAGTGCCGGCCATCCTCGAGCTGGCCGAACGAGAAGATGTCGATGATGTTGCGGTGCCGGATCTGATTGACCGCGCGCGCCTCGGCAACGAACCGCGAGACCATCTCGGGATCCACCGAGAACCGCCGCGCCAGGACCTTGATCGCCACCACCTTGCCGATCAGCGGGTGCGCGGCGCGAAACACCGCGCCGAACCCGCCCTGCCCGAGCTTGCCATCGACCACGTACTCGCCGACCACCTGCCCCGACGCGAGATCGGGGTCGATCGTGTCGCTGGTCATCTGGGGCGTGGACACCGTGGAGCTCATCCCGTCCCCATTCTATCGCTTCTGCGCCTTCCGATCCTCCAGCTCTTCCAGCGTCTTCGGCCAGTCGGCCTTGAGGAGGCGGGAGAGCGAGCGATCCGCGAGGAGCCGGCCTTCCGTCTGGCAGGTCGGGCAGTAGTTCGCCTCGTTGTCCGCGTACACGATGCGCTGCACCTTCGTGCCGCACACCGGGCACGGCTGGCCGTACTTGCCGTGCACCGCCATCTCAGGGCGAAACGCGGTGACCTTGTCGGGGAAGCCGTCGCCGACCTCGTCGCGCATGCGCTGCGTCCACAGCGTCAACAGATCGATGCACGCGCGGTGCAGCACCACGATCTCGTCGTCCGTGATCGACGACGTCATGCGAAACGGCGACAGCTTCGCGGCGTGCAGGATCTCGTCCGAGTACGCGTTGCCGATGCCGTCGAACAGCGTGGGATCGGTGAGCGAGCGCTTGACCGTGTGCCGCTCGCTGCGCAGCCGCGCCGCGAACGCGTCCGGCGTGGCGGTGAACACGTCGAGCCCGCCGCGATCGAACTCCGCGAGCCCCGCGCGATCCCCAACCACGTGCAGCGACGCGCGCTTCTTCGGCGAGGCCTCGGTGAACATCAGCGTGCCGTTCGGGAAATCGAACGCGGCGAGCCCGACCTTGCCGGGCACCTTCTCACCCCGCTTCTTCCAGCGGAGGCGCCCCGCGACCATCAGGTGGATCACGAGGAACCGGCCACCCGCGACCCCGATCACGATCCGCTTACCCAGCCGCTCGACCGACTCGACCACCGCGCCGGCAAGATCCTTCGGCGACGGCGAGACGGTGCGCAGCACGAACGGGCTCGCGATCCGCATCCCCTCGAGCGGCCGCCCGATCGTCAGCGCCTGCAGACGCTCGACGTAGATCGCCACGTCGGGAAGCTCGGGCACGAGGCAACTCTAGCGCGCGGTCCACGGTCGCTGTATGACAACTGCCGCCGATGCGCGTCGTCCTCGCTCTCGCCCTGGTCGCCCTGGTCGCCCTGCTCGGCGGCTGCCGCGACGTCCCCGCGCTCCCCGATGCGCGGGTGCGCGACGACGCGGCCATCGACGCCCCGCTCGACAAGGCGCGCTCCTGCGCGACGGTGTTCGGCAGCTCGCTGACGAATTCGTTTGGCCGCCTCGACGGCACGGTGCGCGCCGTGGTGCCTCCCGGCCACCCGAACTGCCCGATGCCGAACGGCACCCACCTCGTCCTCCAGGTCATGATGGCGGGCCAGGCCTACCGCATGGTGACGAACGTGCTGTCGGACTCCGGCGATCCTCGCGTGTTCCTGTTCGAGCTCGACGCGCCGCTCGCCGGCCCCGCGTGGTCCGAGGGCTGGCACCCCGGCTCTCCGCTCGACTACGCGACCATGCTGCACGTGACGAGCGACCAGTTCGTGCCGCACGACATGACGACGACGGTGGACATGGTCACCGATCGGATCGAGCTCGACACGAAGATCAGCGTGTTCGCCACCTCGAGCGGCGGCGCGAACGCCTCGGGCGCGCACCTGGTCCACCGCAACCTGCCGAACGCCGACGGCGCGATCGTGATCGGCCCGGAGACCGCGGCCCCGCACTGGATCCTGTTCCGGTTCGACGAACAGGCGTTCTAAGCGCGCTACTTCTTCTTCGCCGCGGCCTTCTTCTTCGGCGCGGCCTCGGCAGCGGACTCGGCGTCGGCGGAGATCGCGGGCTTGCGCTCCTCGGACTTGCCCATCCCCAGGCTCGCCTTGAGCGCCTCCATGAGGTCGATGACCTTGCCGGCGGGCGCCTCGGGGGCGCTCGTGATCTCCTGGCCTTCGACCTTCTTCTGGATCAGGTCCATCATCCGCTCGGAGACCTCGTCCTTGTACTTCTTGGGATCGAAGGTCTCGTGCGCGATCTGCTGGATGATCTGCTTCGCGAGCCCGATCTCCGCGGCCTTGAGCTCCGGCAGGTCCGGGATCGGGACCTCCTCCCACGGCTTGACCTCCTGCGCGTAGCGGAGCTGATGGATGATCAGGCCGTTCTGGTACGGGCGCAGCTGCACCATGTACTGCTTGCCGCGCGCCGAGTAGCTCGCGATGCCGACGAGCCCGGTCTCGACCATCGCGTCGTGGATCAGCTTGTAGGCCCGCTCACCGCCCTTGTCGGGGCCGAGGTAGTAGCTCTTCTCGACGAGCAGCGGATCGACGGCCGATGCCGGCACGAACTCCTCGAGGGCGATGGTCTGGGTCGCGACGGCGTCGAGCGCCTTGAGCTCCTCGGCCGAGAGAATCACGTACTGGCCCTTCGCGTGCTCGTAGCCCTTCACCGTGTGCTCGCGGTCGACAACCTCGTTGCACTTGGTACAGATGTACTGCTGCTTGAGACGCGCCCCATCCGCGTCGTGCAGCATGTTGAAGTGGATATCGCCGGACGACTCGTTGGTCGTGTAGAGCTTCGTCGGGATCGAGACGAGGCCGAACGAGATGGTGGCCGTACCAATGGACCGAGCGGGCATCCGATAATTGTACCAGCCCGTGCCTACTGGACGCTAAATCGCGCGATCAGGGGCACGCCGGGAATGGACGTATACGTTCCCGCGACCGCGATCTCGTTTCCTTGATCGGTCGCGATCGCGGTCGGGCTGATGCCTCGCGACTGGATCGGTGCCAGCTCCGCCTGTCGATCGACCATCCAGACCAGCACCCCGGCGCGCGTCCACACCTCGAGGTGCAGCCCGTACGGAAACGCGCCGTTGGCCGCGCGCATAGCGACGACGTGCCCGTCCGCGCTGGCCGCCAGCCCCGCCAGAGAGTTGGCTCCCGTGCCGTACACGATCGTCTGGGGGAAGACGAGGTTCTGGGTCCCGGTGGGGTCCGCGGTGACGGCGGCCCATCGTTGGTTTCCCGTCGCCAGCGCGTCGATGTTGCCCTGGCTGTCGTAGACGAGGGAGGTATCGTACTTGAGGCCGCTGAGCACGATCTCGATGCCTTCGACGCCGGTGACCGCGTAGCGATGGACGTGCGTGTCCTCGAAGTTGGTGTCCCAGGTCGCGACCGCGACCGTCTTGTCGGGAGCGATCGCCGTGGCGACCACGTTGAAGCTCCCGGTCTCGAGGTCGGAGACGGTGAAGCGATCCGCCCCCGCGCCATCGAGTACTCGGACTCCGCCCGCGATCTGGATCGCGACCACCGTGCCATCCGCAGAGACCGCCACGCGACTGTTGCGGGAGAACGTGGAGCGGCCCGACGACGTGATCACCGGTGTGGTCCAGCTGATGGTTCCGTTGCTGTCCAGCTTCGTCACGCGGGTCGCGGTCAACGCATACACGGCGCCGCTCGCGTCGGTCGCGATCCCCTTCACCGGCGCCGAAGCGATCTGCCGGCGGTACACGATCGTCCCGTCGGTCTTCATCCGCGTCACCGCGTGCGCATCGCCGAGCACGAGGTCCGCACCGGTGTACGCGAGCGCTGTGGGGTCCTCGGGCGGGAACATCATGCCGATCTGATGCGGCAACATGTCGAACGTGGCCGTCGCGGAGCGCGGGTTGACGATCGTCCCCAGATTGCAGGTCGTTCCCATGCAGTCTCCCGTCCATCCCGAGAACTGTAGGGGCGTGATGGCCTCGATCGTCAGCTGCGTACCCGCGGCGACGCCGACTACACAGTTTGCGTGGCAGGTGAACAGTGTCGTGGGTCCGTCCTTCAACTGTACGGCACCCACGTTCGCGCCGGTCCCAGCGAACGTGATCGTGATCGTCGGTGCCGCGAGGTCGTCGAAGCGCGCGTTCACGCCCCGGTTTCCGACCGCGGGGACCGTGCATCCCTGCGTGCCGCTGCACGCGCCGTCCCAGCCCGAGAACCGCGAGCTCGCGGCGGGCGTGGCCGACAGCACGACGGCGTTCAAGAACAGACCGGTGCACGTCGCGCCGCACGCGATTCCGGAGGGAACCGACGCTACCGTCCCCATGCCCGTCCCCGGTCGCGCCACGCTCAACCGCCACAGCCCGATCCCGCGCAGCTCGATGTGCGTGTCTCCTCCTCCGCTCGAGATCACGAGATCCTCGATCACCAGCCCGAGCGTCTGTGCCGTGTACTGGACATGAACGGTGCACGCTCCGCCCACCGTCAACACGGACGGGCAGTTGTTGGTCGACGTGAACGCGCCGGTCGGGAGCGAGATCGTGGTCGTCTGGCTCGTGGTGCCGTTGTTGACGACCAGGATGTCGGTGGCAGCGGACATCGCGAGCTCGATGCCGCCGAAGTCGACGGACGCGAGATTCGCGGTCAGCCCCGGGCCTGGCGCGAGCGCGGTCGCCATGATCGGAAGATCCAGGGCGGGCGTGCTCCCCGCGAGGTGCAGGGCGCCCTGGATGACACCGGCGGACTGCGGCGCGAACGTCACCTGGATCTCGCAGGTATCGCCGTTGATCAACGCACGCCCGCTGCACGTCGACCGCGACACCGTCAGCCCCGCGCCCGAGATGGTCTCGGCGAGCGGCTGCGTGGTCGAGCCCGTCTGGTTCGTGACGTACAAGGTCGTCGCGCGGCGGGATCCCGACGGTGTCGAGCCGAACGCGAGCTGCAAGATCGGCCCGGCTCCGGCATCCACCATCCAGCCGCCCGCCACGACGCTCGCATCGATCGCCGCATCGTCGGGCACCGGAGCGTCGGGCTTGTCGGACGCCCCGTCGCACGCCCCCAACACCATCACCAAGACCGCGATCGTCCCCGACTTCATCCTCGAACTGCAGCACAGTGCTCGCCGCCCCACAAGCGCCGTTCGAGCCATGCGTGACCAGGTAGGCATAGACTAGGAGTATCGGGCTACCGTGAGCGATCCCAACGACGAAGGACTGGATGCCTACCGCGCCAAGCGGACCGGCGGTGCCACGCCCGAGCCGATGGCCAGCCAGCCGCCCCAGCTCATGGGGCGCGGGCCGCGGATGTTCGTGGTCGACAACGTGGACCCGGCCTACTTCGGCGGCGTGCTGCGGTTCTGCGAGCAGAGCGACCCGGGGCTCAAGCGGACGCTCTTCAACGTGGTGAGCAAGTCGGGCGAGACGGCCGAGACCGCGGCGCAGTTCATGACCATCCGCGCGATGCTCATCCGGGCGCTGGGCAAGGAGAAGCACGCCGAGAACATCGTGGCC
>JAYVLW010001019.1:0-5131 GCA_043759315.1 Myxococcales bacterium | reverse complement strand
GAGGCGGTCGACCTCGCGAACCGCGCGCTCGCGATGCTCGACCAGCAGAAGGTCCTCGAGGGCTCCGAGGAGGAGGTCTACGTCGCGTGCTTCGAGGTGCTGACCCTGAACAACGAGGGCGAGCGCGCCGCGATCGTGCGCGAGCGGGGCCGGCTCTCGGCGAAGCGCAAGTTCGATGCGCTGATCGACCCCACCTGGAAGGTCGCGTTCGCGGCGATCCCCGAGATTCGCGCGCTACTGGGTTAGCCAGCCGCCCGCGAGGACGCGGTCACCGTCGTAGATCACGGCGGCCTGGCCCTGCGCGGCGACCGTTGGCTCGACGAGCGTCACGTAGGCGTGGTCGCCTTCGATGCGGACCTCGGCGGGAATCGGCGTGCCGCGATGCCGGACCTGGACGGCGGCGGAGAGCGCGGCGCGCGGCGCGGCGAGCCAGCGCAGATCGCGGATCACGAGCTCCGTGCGCTCGGCCGCCGCCTTCGGTCCGACGGTGACCTCGGCGCGTGCCGGATCGATCGCCGTGACATAGAGCTTGTCCTTCGTCGTCAGGTTGCCGAGGCCGCGGTGCTGGCCGAGCGTGTAGCGATGCGTACCTTCGTGCCTGCCGACGACCGCGCCGGCAGCATCGACGATGGCTCCCGGGCTCGGCATCGTGCGGCCGCGCTTGAGCGCCTGCGCCGACACGAAGCCCGCGTAGTCACCATCGGGCACGAAGCAGATCTCCTGCGACTCCGGCTTCACGGCGTTCGGCAACCCGAGCCGCAGCGCGTGGGCCCGGACCTCGTCCTTCGTCATCCCACCGAGCGGGAACCGCACGTGCGGCAGCTCCGCCGCCGGCATCGAGAACAGGAAGTACGACTGGTCCTTCCCCGCATCCACACCGCGATGCAGGCCGTGCTCCGCACCGTCGGCGATGATCTGCGCGTAGTGGCCGGTCACGAGCACCTCCGCGCCGATCGCCCGCGCGCGCTCGAGCAGCGGCGTGAACTTGATGTGCTGGTTGCACTTCACGCACGGGTTCGGCGTCTCGCCCGCGAGGTAGGCCTCGACGAAGTCCTCGACCACGCTGGCGCCAAACTCGGCGGACAGGTCGACCACGTAGAACGGGATGCCGAGGTGCGCCGAGACAGCGCGCGCATCCTCCACGTCCCGCGGACCGCAGCAGCGGCCGCCCGACGAGGCCGCCGTGCCGCGCGCGTCGTAGAGGCGCATGGTCATGCCGACGACCCGATGCCCCTGCTCGACCAGCAAGGCCGCGGCGGTCGCGCTGTCGACTCCGCCCGAGAGGGCAGCGACGACGAGACCCGTTCCAGGCATCTCGTGGTAATGCCCTGGAACGGGATGAAGAGCAACTGGTGCGAAGTCGCGGCCGTCGAGCTCGACGACGCGGGCGCGGGTGTCGGCCCCACGACGAACCGGACCGTCCACGTGCCGGACCTGCTACCCGGCGAGCGCGCCGAGGTCGCGATCGATCACCAGAGCCCGCACAAGCCCGATGCCTGGGGCCACATCGTGCGCCGCCTCGGACCGCCGAGCCGCGACCGCGTGCGGCCCGCGTGCCCCGCGTTCGGGCGGTGCGGCGGGTGCACCTGGCAGCACCTCGCGTATCCGGCGCAGCTCGTGGCGAAGCGCAGGCGCGTCGAGATCGCGCTCGCCGATATCCTCGCCATCGACACGCGCGGCGCACGCGTTGCCGACGTGCGGCCGTCACCGTCGATCGTCGGGTACCGCAACAAGGGCAAGTACGTCGCGGGCAAGACGAACGACGACAAGCTCGTGCTCGGCGCGTACGCACCGCGGAGCCACCACGTGATCGACACGCTCGGCTGCCGCGTGGTGGCGCCCGTGATCGACGAGGTCGCGACCTGGGTGCGCGGCGCCGCCGAGGGCGCGAAGCTAGCGGCGTACGACGAGCGCACGCGGACCGGCGAGCTGCGCTACGTTATCATCCGCGAGGCGCACGGCGACGTGATGGTCGCGCTCGTGGTCGCCTCGGGTACGGCGCGGCAGAAGCTCGAGGTCGTCGCGAACAGCCTCGCGGGCCATCCGGCGGTGCGCGGTCTGGTGGCGATCGAGAACGATCGACGCGACGGCGCGATCATCCCCACGGGATCGAGCGCGAAGGTGCTGATCGGCCACGGGCACCTCGTCGAGGACCTCGCGGGCGTCGCGGTGGACGTGGGCGCCGGCGAGTTCGTGCAGGTCAACCGAGCGCAGGCCAACGCGATGTACGCGCGCGTCGCCGAGCTCGCGAGCCCCACCGCCGAGACGCGCGCCGTGGATCTGTTCGCGGGGCTCGGTGGCATCGGGCTGCATCTCGCGCGTGCCGGCGCGACCGTCGTGGCCGTGGAGATCGATCGCGAGGCGATCGCCCAGCTGCGGCGCGCCGCCGAGCGCGCCGGGGTGCCGCTCACCGCCATCGCGGGGGACGCGGGGGACCTCCCCGGCGAGGTCCGCGAGCAGCTCGGCGCGCGGCCCGATGTGGTGGTCGTCAACCCGCCGCGCAAGGGGCTGTCCGAGGGCGCGCGCGAGCTCGTGATCGCGCTCTCGGCTCCGACCGTGATCTACGTGAGCTGCGGTCCCGATGCCCTCGGCAAGGACCTCGTCGCGCTCGCCTCGCACGGCTACATGCCCGACATCATCGAGCCGTTCGATCTGATGCCGGGCACGGCGCAGGTCGAGACCATCGTCCGCGTTCGCCGCTGAGGCCGTGCCCGCGGGCTATTCCGTGAGGTCGGGCCCGAGTGATACGCGGACCACCGCGCCGTCCGACGCGTGGATCCGCCGCACGAAGTGCTTCGTGGTCGTCGGGAGCTCGACATCGATCGTGAGCTCGCCGTCGTCCTGCGGCATCGCCACCTCGAACTGACACGGCCCGATCGCGAGGTCGGGCAGCGCGGTGCGGTGGAACTCGGCGTTCGCGTCGCCTGCCACCACCAGCTGAGCATCGACCTTCTTGACCACCGACGCCGATGCGCCGAGGTCGATCACGATCGTGGCGTGGGTGCGCGTGGCGCCGTTGCAGGTGCGCTGGATCAGGACGGCCATCCCGCAGATGAAGGCGATCGGCAGCACGCGCCTCTTGAACAGCTCCCAGACGGTCGTCGACACCGGGCACGTTCTAGCACGCGGCTTCGGCCTCACCGACTGAAAACTGGCTCCGCCCCGGGTCGCGCGGGATCCTCGACCCGTGCGCCGCGCCCTCTGCCTCGCCGCCCTCGGTACCGCCCTTCTCGGCGGCGCGTGCGGCACTCGTGCACGCCCCTACCGGTTCGCACAGCCGATGCTCGCCACCGCCGACGTGCCGCCGCCGCCCCTGCGCGCTCCCAGGGCGGTGCCGCGCCCTCGCCCGGCGCTCGCGAACCGCGAGGCCCCCACCATCCGCGTCGTCACCGCTCCCACGATCCGCGAAGCGTCGGCCGCACTCGCAGAGGCGGTGGCCGCGCAGCCCGCGGCCCAGCCCGAGGCGCGCGCCGCGCTGGCTGCCCCGCACCGGCTGCCCACCGGTGCCGCCGTGCCGGCGCTTCACGTCCCCGCCGACCTGCGCGCGCTCGTCGGCAACCGCGACAAGCGCGATCCGTTCGCCGTCGCAGTCGAATGGTCGCGCGCGCTCGGCCGAACCACCGACGGCACGACCGCGACGGAGCTCCTCGCCTGGGCCGAGTCGACCGCGCGCGTCGCCGAGCCGACCGCCGACGCACAGCCCGGTGATCTGCTGGTCTTCGATCACGCGACGAGCGACTCGGTAGCGGACCTGATCGCGGTGGTGATCGAGCGAGATACGCGCGGCGTCACCGAGTACGTCTATCTCGCCAACGGCGTGGTGCGCCGCGGCTTCGTCGACGTCACGCGCGGCGCGACCCGTCGCGATCGCGAGGGCATGGTCGTCAACACGTACCTGCGCCACGGCAAGCGCTGGCCCGCGCCGGGTACGCATTACCTCGCGGGCGAGCTGCTCTCGCACGTCGTCCACACGCACTGAGCTGTCCAGGGCCCGGGGCGGACCCCTCGAACCAAGTCAGTGCGCAGGGCGGGACTCGAACCCGCACGCCCTTTCGGGCAGGAATTTTTAAGACTCCCCCGGCTACCATTACGGCACCCGCGCTTTGGTTCAAACGCTAGCACGCGCATCGGCGCGCTCGGCATGGCGAGCGATCGCAGACACGAACACCGGCCACATCGGCGACGGCAAGTCGTGTCCCATCCCGGTGATCGGCAACCAGGTCGCGTGGGGCATCATCCGCACGAGATCGCGGCCGGCGCGCATCGGGAACATGGGATCGCGGCTGCCGTGGATCACCAGCGTCGGTACCTGCGTGGCGCGCAGCTTCGACCGACGGTCGGCGGTGCCCATGACGGCGGCGAAGTGCCGCAAGAAGCCGCGTGGTGACAGGCCGCGGGAATGCGCCAGCTCACCGATGCCACGGAGCCGCGCGCCATCGGGCTCCCACGCGGTCGAGCCGATCACGCGGAACATGGCCTCGATCGATCGGCCCGCCTCCTCGGCGGTCTTCGGCGGCGGCATGAACAGCGCCTTGAGCGCGTGGGGCTGCGGCAGGTAGCGGCGGCCTCCGGGTGTGGACATGATCGAGGTCAGCGAGCGCACGACATGGGGGTGCTCGATCGCGAGGTGTTGCGCGACCATGCCGCCGAGGGACGTGCCCACCACGTGCGCGCGAGCAAAGCCGATCGAGTGGATGAGGTTCGCCACGTCGTTCGCCATGTCGGAGAGCGTGTACGGCGCCCGCGGCACGATGCCGAGCATGCGCAGCGCGAGCGCCCTGCCCGGCTTCGGCACCGGGGCGTCGAGCCTGGATGACTCGCCGATATCGCGATGATCGAACCGCGCGACGTGAAAGCCCGCCTGGGCGAACTGCGTGCACAGCGCGTCGTCCCAGAAGCAGCGCTGTGCACCGATGCCCATGATCAGGACCAGCGGACGGCCGGTGGTGCCGAAGATGTCGTACGCGAGCTCCACGTCCGGGGCTACCGTCGCGCGGCCGCTCCGCGTTGCCACGAGCATGGTCAACTACCGCTGCCGGCGGCGCTGCCCTTGAGGCCTGGCACGTTCGTCTTCACGCAGGGGAAGTCGACGCAGTCGTCCTCCGGCGGCTTCTCTGGGGGCTTGTCGGGC
>JAYVLW010001018.1:0-4282 GCA_043759315.1 Myxococcales bacterium | reverse complement strand
GCCATACAACACGTGGCTGTGGAGATCGACATAGCCCATCGAGAGGCGGGGTGTATCGCAACGGGTTCCCAGGCACAACATCGCGTTGCCGTGGGGGATCCTGCGTGATAATGATCGAAGGGTCCGGGTGGTGAGCCCCCCGTACGAAGGACGTTCCATGGCCCAGTCCGAGAAGCGTGAAAATTCGGTCTTGTTCTCTCTCCGGGAGCTCCGGCAGATCGAGGAGAACCGAGTCCAAGAAGAAGAGCATGCGGTTCGCTCCGCCGAGGAGCAGCGTCGCATGGCCAAAGAGGCCAACGACCGCGCTCAGCGCGACGCCGAGGATGCGCGGATTCGCGCCGAGCGGGACGCGCAGCTCCAGATCGAGACGGCCCGCGAGAACGCCGAGCGCGAAGCGCGGATGCGCGTCGAGTCGGCCGAGGCCGCAGAGCGCCAGCGCCAGCAGGCGGCGCTCGAGCAGCAGCGCCTCCAGCAGGAGATGGAGCTCCGGCGAGCCGAGGTCGCCAAGAAGCGCCCGACGTGGATGCTCGTCGTCACTGGTATTGCCCTCGTCGCCGCCGTCGGCCTCGTGTTCTTCGCGATCCAGCGCATGAACGAGTCCGAGAAGTCGAAGGAGAACGAGAAGGCGGCGCAGATGGAGGCCGACGTGGCCAAGAAGTCCGCGGCCGAAGCGCAGGAGAAGGTCGAACGCCTCGCGAAGGACCTCGCCGAGCTCGATCAGAAGCTCGGCTCCGCGGTCGACAACGTCGTCGCCGCGCAGACCGATGCCGATCGCGCCGCCGCGAAGGGCAAGCTCGAGTCGCTCCGCCGCGAGAAGGCCGAGATGGAGCAGCGGATCGCGGACGCGAAGGCCGCTGCCGCGCGCGCCGAGCGCAAGAAGGGCGTCACGATCTCCGCGGAGTGCAAGGCGAACCCGCTCGCCAAGGGCTGCATGTAGCAGCACGTCCGCAGGTAGGTCTACTCGGGCGACACGCGGTGTGTCGCCCTTGTTCGTTTCGGGCATGCAATCGCGTTCACGCCCCCGTGTCTCTACCGTCATGCAGCCACGGTTTGAAGGTTCGCTGATGACCTCGCTCGCGGAGCTCCGCGCGATCGAGGAGGAGCGTATCGCGTCGGAGCGCGCGGCGATCACGGCCGAGGTCGAGGGACGCAAGCGCGCGTTGATCGAGGCCGAGCAACGAGCGCGGGACGCGGCCGACGCGAAGCTCGCCGCCGAGCGCGCCGAGGACATCCGGATCGCGCGCGAGCGCGAGCAGGCAGAGCGACAGGCGCGCATGCAGGTCGAGGCCGTCGAGGCCACGGAGCGCGCGCGGCTCGCGGCGGCCCTCGAGCAGGAGCGTACGGCGCAGGAGCTCGATCTGCGCCGGCAGGAGGTCGCGAAGCAGCGGCCGACCTGGATGGTCGCGGTCACCATCGGCGCGGTCCTCGCGGCCGGCGTGCTGATCTGGTTCGGCGTCGACCGCTATCAGCAGGCGCAGGCGGCGAACGAGCAGGAGGCGATCGCGAAGCAGCAAGCCGACGAAGCCCGCCGCGACCGCGACGAGGCCATCGCGAAGATGAACGCGATGGATGGCCAGCTCGCAGAGCTGAGCGCGCGCGTCGACAAGGCGATGGATCAGGTGCTCGCCGCGAACGATGCGGCCGCGCGGCTCGCCGCCAAGCAGAACCTCGACCGGCTGCGCGCCCAGGAGGCCGAGATCCAGCGGAAGCGCGCCATCGAGGCGGCGCGGATCGCGAAGATCAAGCGCAACACGGTGATCAACATCTCCGACGACTGCAAGAAGAACGCGCTCGCCGCGGGCTGCATGTAACGCCCCCCGAACCTGCGGCAGCGCAGTACCATCCGCGCATGCGCTGGCCCTGTGGACTCGCGGTCGTCCTCGCGTGCGGGCTCGCGCCCGCGTGCGACTGCAACACGAAGAACGGCAACGGTCCCGACGCCGAGCCGTGCACACCCGAGGCGCCCTGCGTCACCGGCGAGGTGTGCCGCTATGACTTCTGCGTGCCGGAGCCGCAGCCGTGCACCACGAGCGCGGACTGCGCGGGCGATACGTACTGCGATACCACCCGCGGCGAGTGCCTGCCGTGGGGCGTGGGGCCGGGCAGCGGCAGCGATCCCGCGTGCACGCGTGAACCGGTCCCGGGCGTGTTCTTCCCGTCGGCGCAGTGCGAGTGGCTGGCGCCGCCCGCGGGCGATCCGTTTCCCGGCCACGTCAATGTGCTCGCCACGCCGATGGTCGGCACGTTCTACAAGCAGGGCGAGTTCTCGGTGCCGTCGATCGTGTTCACGTCGTACAACTTCACCGACGGCAGCTCCGAGTCGTGTATCGGTTCGGCCCCGACGCAGTACTACGGCGTGATCCGGGTGATCGACGGTCGCACCTGCGCGCAGCAGGCGACGCTCTCGAGCCCGACCGTGATCGGCTCGGCGAGCGTGGCGATCGCTGATATCGGGGGCATCGACGCCACGCCGGAGATCATCGCGGCGCGCACGATCGGCGGCCTCGTCGCGTTCACGCTGAAGCCCACGGGCTGGGAGGTGCTGTGGCAGACGACGTCGCAGTTCGCCGACAACCTGTGCGACTGGGCCGGCCCGAGCGTGCACGACCTCGATGACGACGGCATCCCGGAGATCATCTTCTACGGTGCGGTCTACGACGCGATGGGCAACACCATCGACGAGTCGATCGCGGCGACGGTCGACTCGGTCGGCGTCGGCTACATCCCGGTGATCGCCGACGTCGACAACGACGGGGGGCCAGACCTGATCGCGGGCAGCCAGATCTACGGCTGGGACAAGACCAACCGACGCTGGGTGGCGAAGCGCGCACTGCCGGGCGCCAACGGGCACGTCGCCGTCGCGGACTTCGGAACCTATCCGCAGACCGGCGCCGACGATCGGATGACAAAGGATGGCGTCGCGGAGATCGCGGTCATCTACAACACGTCCATCCCGCCCGCCGGCTTGGCGAAGATCTACAACATCTACGGGCGCGAGGTGTTCAGCGCGAATCTGGTCGCACTTGCCTCGGTCTCCGGTGTGCCGCAGATCGGCATCGGTGGACCGCCGACGATCGCCGACTTCGATGGCGATGGCCGCGTCGAGTTCGCGTCCGCGGGTGCGAGCGCGTATCACGTGTTCGATCCGGACTGCAGAGGCACTCCGACCGCGGCGACCTGCCCATCGCTCCGCACCGATGGCATCGCGTGGGTCCAGCAATCGCAGGACTACTCGTCGAACACCACGGGCTCGAGCGTGTTCGACTTCGACGGTGATGGGCGCGCCGAGGTGGTCTACGGCGACGAGTGCTTCACGCGCGTCTACGACGGCATCACGGGCAAGGTGCTCTACTCCCGCTACCGTACGTCGTGCACCTGGTACGAGACCCCGCTCGTCGTCGACACCGACGCCGACTTCAACGCGGAGATCGTGAGCACGTCGAACACCAACTGCTCGGTCACGTGTCCGTTGCTCGATCCGATCTTCGATGGTGTGCAGTGCTTCGATGACTCCGATTGTCCGAGCGCCGCGCCGTGCAAGCGCGATGCGGCGACCGATCCGCTCGGCCGGTGCCGCTGCGTCGCGGATGCCGACTGCGGCGGGGATGGCTTCGTGTGTCGCGATCCCTCGGCCGGGCCGGCAGCCGGCGGCAAGGTGTGCCGGGCCTCGCACCCCGCGGGCGCGGCGGCGACCGGTGTGCGCGTGCTCGCAGATACGGTCGATCGCTGGGTCAACACGCGCTCGATCTGGAACCAGCACGCGTACTCCGTGACGAACATCGACAACGCCGGCAAGGTCCCGCGCACGAGCCAGTGGCTGCAGAACTGGAAACAGTCCGGGCTCAACAACTTCCGACAGAACGCGCCGGGCGATGGCGTGACCGCGGGCGCGGTGCCCGATCTGACGGTCAAGCGCGCGAAGGTCCAGTGCGGCGCGGGCGGTCCCACGATCACCGCCGAGGTGTGCAACCGCGGCACCGAGCCGGTGGGTGTCGGCATCCCGATCGCGATCTACGCGGCGGGCAATCCGCCGGAGCTGCGCTGTGTGGCAACCACCACGGAGCGCATCTTCCCCGGCATCTGCACCACCGCGAGCTGCCAGTGGACAGGGCCAAGCGGCAACGGCCTGGTGGTCGTCGATGATCGCGGTAACTCGACCGGCACGAACCTCGAGTGCCGCGAGGACAACAACAGCCTCGCGATCTCCGTCGAGTGCCCGTGACGAAGGTCAGTTACATGCAGCGGCGGACTGCTTGACGGCATCCGCGGCCGACTTGCAGGC
>JAYVLW010001017.1:0-14990 GCA_043759315.1 Myxococcales bacterium | reverse complement strand
GCCAGATCGAGAAGGTGATGGTCGAGGTCGATGCCCTCATCAACAACAACAAGATCTTCCGCGATCGCATGGCCGGCATCGGTGTGCTCTCGAAGGAAGACGCGATCGCCACCGGCTGCGTCGGTCCGATCGCGCGCGCGTGCGGCGTCGACTACGACGTCCGCAAGGACTATCCATACTCGGTCTATCCCGAGCTCGAGTTCGATGTGCCGGTGGGCACCACCGGTGATTGCTTCGACCGCTACCTCGTTCGCATCGAGGAGCTGAAGCAGTCGATCCGGATCCTGCACCAGTGCCTGAAGCAGATCCCCGATGGCCCGATCGTCGTCGCGGATCCGCGGGTCGCGCTGCCGCCGAAGACCGACACGTACAACACGATCGAGTCGATGATCCGGCACTTCAAGCACATCGTCGACGGGATCAAGGTCCCGGCCGGCGAGGCGTACACCTTCGTCGAGGGCGGGAACGGCGAGCTCGGCTTCTACATCGTCGCCGACGGCACGGGACGCCCGTACAAGGCGTACTGCCGGTCACCATCGTTCGTTCATCTCTCGACGGCAGGCAAGCTGATCCACGGACACCTGATCGCGGACATCGTTCCGATCTTCGGCATGATCAACATGATCGGCGGGGAGTGCGACAAGTGAGTACGACGACAACGCCACCAGTAGTGCAGATTCCGCCGTTGGTCACGGCTGCGCCACCTTCGGATGTCGTCACGCTGACCATCGACGGCCAGCCGGTCTCCGTCCCGAAGGGCACCAACGTCCTCGAGGCCGCGAAGCTCCTCGGCATCGACATCTCGGCGTTCTGCTATCACCCGGGCCTTCCCATCGTCGCGCAGTGCCGGCAGTGCCTGGTCTCCGTCGAGAAGAACCCGAAGCTGCAGCCGAGCTGCCAGCAGGTCGTCGGTGAGGGCATGGTGGTCCACACCACCGACAAGCAGTCCACGCTCGCGCGGCAACAGCAGCTCGAGTTCACGCTGGTCAATCACCCGATCGATTGCCCGATCTGCGACAAGGCCGGCGAGTGCACGCTGCAGAAGCTGTACTTCGAGCACGACAACCACGACTCGCGGGTCGATACGCCGAAGGTGCACAAGGCCAAGGTCGTGGACCTCGGGCCGACGATCGTCCTCGATCAGGAGCGCTGCATCCTGTGCTCTCGCTGCATCCGCGCCTGCGATCACACCTCCGGTCAGCACCAGCTCGAGTTTGCCCACCGCGGTGACCACGAGATCCTGACCACGGCGCCGGGCGAGCAGCTCGATAACCCGTACTCGCTGAACACCGTCGACGTCTGCCCGGTCGGTGCGCTGACCGCGAAGGACTTCCGGTTCACGATGCGCGCCTGGGAGCTCGATGCCACGCCGAGCGTGTGCAACGGCTGCGCGACGGGCTGCAACATCGAGATCCACCACAAGAACGGTCGCGCCTGGCGGCTCGTGCCGCGGCACAACGCGAAGGTCAACGACTACTGGATGTGCGACGAGGGTCGGTTCACGTACCACGACCTTCGCGAGGAGCGGCTCGCCGGAGCGATCGTCGACGGCCTACCCGCCGGGTGGGAGCGTTCGATCAGGGCCGCGGCGGATCGGCTCGCGGTGGGTCGCACCGCCGGTCAGTTCGCGGTCGCCCTGTCGGCGCTCCACTGCAACGAGGACAACTTCGCGCTCGCGAAGCTCGCGCAGTCGTGGGGGATCACCCAGCTGTACATCGCGGCCAAGCCGCAGGTGCCGGCGCGCGCCGATGGTCGGCTCCGGGTCGCCGATATCAATCCGAACCTGAACGGCGTCAAGGCGATCGCCGCGGCGCTCGGGATGACCACGAAGCCGGTCTACGAGCTCGACGGGAACATCCGCGGCCTGCTGGCTCTCGGCGACGTCCTGCCGGGCCTCGACCCGGGCAAGCTCAAGGACCTCGAGTACGTCGCCCTCGCCGCGCACGAGCGCGGCCCGGTGCCCCACGCGAAGGTCGCGCTGCCGGTCTCCGACTGGGCCGAGGTCTCGGGCACGGTGACGAACAAGGACGGCTTCGTGCAGCGAATGCACGCCGCGTTCAGCCCTCCGGGCCAGGCGCTCCCCGCGTGGGAAGCGATCGTGCGGCTCGCGGGGGCAACCGGGAGCAAGATCGCGTGGACGCATCCGCGCGAGGTGTTCAAGGACATGATCGCCGCCGTGCCGGCGTGGAGCTCGCTCACGTGGGCGCGTGACGCGCGTCCGCTCTCGCTGCGGTTCGCGGGGAGCCGAGGCTAGTCATGACCTGGAAGACCCTCTACGACATCCTCGACTGGCCGGGCACCAAGTGGCTGTTCATCGTGCTCGCGCTCGTCATGCCGCTCGCGTCGCTGCTGACCTGGGCCGAGCGCCGACAGAGCGCGATGATGCAGGACCGGCTCGGTCCGAACCGCGCGAACATCGGCCCGATCAAGCTGAAGGGCATCCTCCACTTCGTCGCCGACGCGGTGAAGATGATCTTCAAGGAGGACTTCATCCCGGCGAACGTCCACAAGGGACTGTTCGCGCTCGCCCCGATCCTCGCGCTCGCTCCGGTGTTGATCGCGTTCGCGATCATCCCGTTCGGCCCCACGATCTATCCGCACGCGCTGACCCAGACGTTCGACTCGTACCTGTATGCGACGCAGCCGGGTAACGAGCTGTTCGCCGACTCGATCCGGATGCAGATGTTCGCGCCGGACTTCGGCCTGATCTTCTACTTCGCGGTGCTCACGCTCGCGAACTACGGCGGCACGATCGCCGGCTGGGCCTCGTACAACAAGTGGGCGCTCCTCGGCGGTCTGCGCAGCTCGTCGCAGATGATGTCCTACGAGGTCGCGATGGGCCTGTCGCTGATGGGCGCGTTCCTCGTCGTCGGCACGCTCGAGCCGGGTGCGATCGCGGCGTTCGGCGCGACCGAGTCGATGTCGGGCTCGAATCCCTTGAACTGGCTGTGGTTGTGGCAGCCGGTCGGGCTCGTGCTGTTCTTCACGGCGGCGATCGCCGAGACCAAGCGCGCGCCGTTCGATATCCCGGAGGGCGAGCCCGAGATCATCGGCTACTTCGTGGAGTACTCCGGCATGCGCTGGGGCATCTTCTTCCTCGCCGAGTTCATCGAGATCGTGTTCATCAGCGCGGTGATCGCCACCGTGTTCTTCGGTGGCTACCAGGTGCCGTTCCTCGATGCCGATGGGTTCCGGTTCGGTGGCTACATCGATCCGAACCACGTCTCCACGAGCGGCTTCGTGCTCCACCTGCCCCACTGGGCCGTGACGAGCATGCAGTTCGCCATGTTCGGCATCAAGGTCATCCTCCTGTGCTGGTTCCAGCTGCTCGTTCGCTGGACGCTGCCGCGGTTCCGCGCGGATCAGCTGATGAACCTCGGCTGGAAGCTGCTGCTGCCGCTCTCGCTCGCCAACATCCTGGTGACCGCGTTGATCAAGCTGCTGTTCATGGGAGGTTCGTGATGTCCGCCGGCCATGACGAAGTTGTCGAGGCGCCCGAAGGCCCCCTGGTCATCTCGGTCGCCGATCGCCACCCGCGCTCGCGCACGATCCAGGTCATGCGGCCGACGCCGGAGGACGTGACGTTCCTCGCCGCCACGGCCAAGGGCCTGGGCATCACGCTCAAGCACTTCGCGCGAAATCTCTTCCTGCCGCTCAAGAAGCTCGCCGATCGCAACAAGCCTGGTGCGCCCGACGATCAGACGTGGCGCAACGAGATCGAGACGGTGCAGTACCCCGAGGAGAAGGTCGAGTACCCCGAGCGGTTCCGCGGCCTCCACCGGCTGACGCTGCGCGACGACGGCGCGGTGCGCTGCGTGGCGTGCATGTGCTGCCCGACCGTGTGCCCCGCGCACTGCATCACGATCATCCCCGCGGAGACGGACGACAAGGGCGTGGAGAAGCGCCCCGCGGTGTTCGAGATCGACGAGCTGCGCTGCGTGGTCTGCGGGCTGTGCGTGGAAGCGTGTCCCTGCGACGCGATTCGCATGGATACCGGGGAGCACGCGAAGCCGGTCGAGGATCGCGCGCGGGCGATCGAGACCAAGGAGACGATGATGGCGCGCGGTGTCCGCTCGATCGCGAAGCAAGGCGGCATGGGCCCGAACTGGCGCGCATTGCCGACCCTCGACGAGAAATAGCAACCCTCGCGAATGTGGGCGTTGCGCAACACGGCGCGTTGCGCATGCTCAAGAGAAATCTGAACTGCTCCGGAGCGATCGCCCGGAACTTTCAGATCGTGATCGTCGACGCTTTTTTGGTTGACGATCCAGATCGCGATCGCTAGCCTAGTTCTTGAGCACCGACGGTCCGATGCGAGACCCGAGGTTAAACTGTCTCCTACATCTGCTATCCAGGGATCTGCCTCTGATCTAGGTGTGCACGCCCGCTCGTCGGGAAGCCCGAAGGATTATGTGGAGCCCACCTACGCACAAGCGTAGGGGATGGAAAACCTCACGGTCGGACGGTCGTGCTCATTTTGAGGCGCAGCGGACACAAGCCGCTGCGCCTCCTGCTTTTTCGGCTACCCTGGAGCTGAGTGCAGGCCGCAGACGGCGCTATCGAGACCGGAGCGGTTCTGGTCGGCAAGTACCGTGTGGTCTCGGTGCTCGGTCGAGGCGGGATGGGCATGGTCTATCGCGCCCAGCACCTCGCGCTGGGCGAGGACGTCGCCATCAAGGTCCTGCGCCGCGATGCCTCACTGGACGAGGAGACGGTCATGCGCTTCGTTCGCGAAGCGCAGTCGGCAGTGAGGCTCAAGAGCGAGCACGTGGCCCGCATCCAGGATGTCGGGACGTTCGAGGACGGCTTGCCGTTCATGGTGATGGAGTTCCTCCAGGGGGCGGACCTGGGGCAGATGGTCGACACCCACGGGGCAATGACGATCCCGGTCGCGGTCGACCTCCTGCTTCAGGCGTGCGACGCGATCGTCGAAGCCCATTCGCTCGGCATCGTTCATCGCGACATCAAGCCGAGCAACCTGTTCGTGTCGTTTCGGCCAGATCAGTCCGCGATCGTGAAGGTGCTCGACTTCGGCATCTCGAAGTCCGCGAACGGCTCGGATCTGTCCCTGACGCAGACCCAATCCATGCTCGGCACGCCGGCGTACATGTCTCCGGAGCAGATGCGGTCGGCGCGCAGCGTGGACGCTCGCACCGATATCTGGTCGCTCGGGACCGTGCTGTACGAGCTCGTCGAGGCGCGGCGCCCGTTCGAGGCCGAGTCGTTCTCGGAGATGTGCGTGATGGTCGCGGTCGATCCCCCGGCGCGCATGACGCTCGCGACCGACATCGAGGCGATCGTCGCGCGCTGCCTCGCGAAGCATCCGACGGAGCGCTATCCACATGTCGCAGAGCTGATGCGCGAGCTCGCGCCGTTCGCCGGTAACTTCGACGCCGCGAACCACTATGTGAAGCGCGCGTACCGCACGCTCGGGCTCGCGGTCCCGGTGCGGCTCGACTCGAGTCCGAGCATCAAGCGGCCGTCTTATCCCGCGCTGCACGCTGGCCCCACACCGACCGAGGCCCACGACGCGGCGCACGCCGCCATGACCGCCCCGGTCGCCGCGCCGGCCGTGCAGACCTATCCGCCGACCATCGAGGAGCCGTCACGCGTGCGCAAGAGCGGTGGCCGCTGGGTCACCGCGGTCGCGCTGTTCGCGCTGCTTGGCGTGGCGGGGACGATCGCCGTCTTGAAGGCGAGCGGCGGAAGCACCGCCACGGGCGCAGGAAGCAGCGCGGCGATCCATGACAACGATGACGGCCACGGCAGCGCGACGAGCGCGGGCCACGGCAGCGCGACCGCGACCGGCGAGGTCGGCGCCGGCCACGGCAGCGCGACGACGACCGGCGAGGGCGCTGGCCACGGCAGCGCGACGACGACCGGCGAGAACGGCGCTGGCAACGGCAGCGCGACGGCGACCGGCGAGGTCGGCGCTGGCCATGGCAGCGCGACGACGACCGGCGGAAGCGGCGGCGCCGCGACGGTCGCCAGCAAGCCGCCGGCCAAGCCCCGGCCGACCGGCACCAAGCCGCCGGGCAAGCCGCCGGGCAAGCCGGCGGGCACCAAGCCGCCGGTCGTGAAGCCGCCCGAGAACCCGCCTGCACCGGTGAAGCCGTGCGGGGATCCCTTCAGCGCCCCCAGGCCCTGCAAGAGCACGTAGGCTCGCCGCTCCCATGAGCGAACCAACCGTGCATCAGTCGGCGCTCCGCACCGCCGCGGCTGGCCTGATCGGCAACGTCCTCGAGTGGTTCGACTTCGCGGTCTACGGCTACTTCGCGAGCGACATCGGCAAGCTGTACTTCCCGAAGTCCGACCCCACGGCGCAGCAGCTGCTCGCGTTTGCCGTGTTCGCGCTCGGCTTCGCCGCACGACCGGTCGGCAGCATCGTTCTCGGGCGGGTCGGCGACCGGATCGGCCGGCGCGCGCTGCTCACGGTCTCGATCGCGCTGATGGGTGGGGCGACGCTCGGGATCGGCCTGTTGCCCTCCTACGCGCAGATCGGCGTCGCGGCACCGATCCTCCTGATGGTCCTGCGTCTCGTGCAAGGCTTCTCACTCGGCGGCGAGTTCACCGGCTCGATGGTCTACACCACGGAGCTTGCATCGCCGATGTTACGCGGCCTGATCTCGAGCTCGACCGCGGCGGGCACCACCATCGGCTTCATCCTCGGCTCGATCGCAGCGTGGGGCGTCAACCGGGGGCTCGGCGCCGACGCGGCCTCCGAATGGGGCTGGCGGATCCCGTTCATCGGCAGCGTGCTGTTCTGCGTCGCAGGCTGGTTCCTGCGCCGCGGGATCGTCGAGTCCGACGTCGCCGAGAAGGCGAAGGAAGACCGCCAGCCGTGGCTCGCTGCCCTGATCGCCGACTGGCGACCGATCGTCCAGACCTTCGGGATCGTGGCGATGACGAACGCAGCGTACTACCTGGCGTTCACGTTCGCGGTCGAGCGTCGCAAGACCATGACCGGAGAGGGCGGCGCGGCGTTCCTCCTCGCCAACACGCTGTCGCTGGTCGTGGTGCTGGTGTCCAAGCCATTCGGAGGCTGGCTCTCGGACCGCATCGGTCGCCGCAAGCTGATGATGGCGCTGACCTGCGTCACGATGGCGGTCGTGTACCTCGCGCTCCGCATCATGCTGTATGGCTCGCCGACCGAGTTCATGCTCGGTCAGTTCCTGCTGGCGGTCCCGCTCGGCATGGCGCTCGGACTCCAGGGCGCGATGGTGGTCGAGATCTTCCCGCTGCGCTCGCGTGTCACGTCGATGAGCGTCGCTTACAGCGTCACGCTCGCGCTCGCCGGTGGGACCGCGCCGCTCGTCGCGACCTGGTTGATCGACCAGACGGGAAACCCCTTGTCGCCGGCGTTCTACATCATGCTGTTCGGCGTCATCGGCCTCGCGATCATGCGGCCGATGCGAGAGACCAACGGCCGCGCGCTCGATATCTGACCGCCGAGCACCGCGAGATGATCGGACATCCCGCCGTGCGCACTCAGTGGCAGTAGCGGCCGCTGCCGAACTCCGGGCAGCCGCGCAGCGCGAGGACGTCCATCGTGGTCGCGACGCCGACGTGGATCAGCACGCCGCCCCAGATCGACTTCGTGCGCATCGCGAGCGTGCCGAGGATCAGGCCGGCGCCGATCGCGCCGAGCGTCTCCGGCATCGGCTTGCCGTAGTGGATCATGCAGTACGGGACGATCATCACGAAGATCGCATTCGCCCCGAGGTGCTTGCGCAGGCCTTGCAGCAAGAACCCGCGGAAGAAGAACTCGAGCGAGAGAAACTGCGCCGCGTACAACGCCTCCCATGTCCACAGGTCTGTGTGCGAGCGATTCGCCATCCGGTAGAACGGGTACGTGTGCCGGAACGCATCGGTGGTCGACGCGAGGATCACCGCCGGCAGGATGCACGCGAACATCACGACGTAGATCCACAGGTGCTTCCAGAACCCACGGAACGAGACGTGATAGTCGAGGATCCGCTCGCCGGGCAGGAACGCGAGCGTGATCATCGGGATCACGACGTAACCGAGCACGCGCCAGCCCGACCACCATGCGAAGCCCCACAGCTCCCAGTACTTCGAGCCATTGTTCGGGAAGAACCGCACGTACGAGTCGTGGCCGCCGACGTACTCCTGCAGCGTGAGCGACACCGCGACCACCACGAGGATGATCATGATCTTCACACTCGTGGTGCCGGCCTGCTCGGGCGTCCGCACCGTCTCGCGATCGATCGCGCGCCACTGTTCGATCGAGACCGCGCGGAACCAGCCACGGACCCGCGGGTGCGAGAGCACGAAGCCGAGCTCGGCGAGGCCGATCAGCGCCTTGCCGATCCTGCTCACCCACAAGGAATCCGACACGACGCCGAAGCCGTAGAGCGCCGCCGCGGTGACCACGGCCGACACCGCCAGACGCAGGAGCAACGCGATCGTCGCCGCGGACGGTCGCCGCATCTACGGCGCCTTGCCGACGACCTCGGCTGCCGACCGCAGCCGGCGCCGTGTGATCTCTTTCCCGAGCACCGACATCGTCTCGAACAGGCCCGGTGACGCCTTGCGACCGGTCACCGCCAGCCGCAGCAACATGAACGCGTGCTTCGGCTTCCAGCCGAGCGCCTCGGTCCAGGTTCGCGCGACCTCCTCGAGCATCTTCGGATCGAACCCCTCGCGCGCGTCGAGCTTCTCGACGAGGTCGAGCAGAGCCTTGCCGACGTCCTTGTTCGCGACGTCAGGGACCTTCATCTCGGCAAGCACACTCGCGTAGTCGAGATCGCCCGCGAGGAACAGATCGACCACGCCGACGACGTCGGAGAGCTTCTTGATCCGCTTCTGGAACAGCGGCGCCAGCTTCAGCAGGAACTCGCGGTTCCACCGCCACGCCATCACCGTGTCGACGAGCTGCGCCTCGGTGAGCTCGTGCAGGTAGTGCTCGTTGAGGTTCGTCAGCTTGTCGAGGTTGAACACCGGACCGCCGAGCGACACCCGGTCCCAGGAGAACACGTCGACCATCTCCTGCAGCGTGAACTTCTCCCGATCGCCGCCAAACGACCACCCCATCGTGCCGAGGAAGTTGAGCAGTGCGTGCGGCAGGATCCCGAAGTCCCGGTAGTAGTTGATCGAGACCGGGTTCTTGCGCTTGGAGATCTTCGACTGATCGCTGTTGCGGAGCAACGGCATGTGGAAGAACTGCGGTGGATCCCAGCCGAACGCGGCGTACAGCACGACGTGCTTCGGCGTCGACGAGATCCATTCCTCGGCGCGGATCACGTGCGTGATCTCCATCAGGTGATCGTCGACAACGTTCGCGAGGTGATACGTCGGCAGACCATCGGACTTGAGGAGGACTTGATCGTCGATCTGATCGTGGCTGATGGTGACCGGACCGCGCAGCTGATCCTGCACGACGATGTCGCCCGAGAGCGGTGCCTTCATGCGCACCACGTGGGCCTCGCCGTCGGCCGCCCGGCGCTCGCCATCGGCGGGATCCAGATCGCGGCAGTGGCGGTCATAGCCCGGGTTCTTCTTCTCGACCTGCTGCTGGATCCGTACCTTCGCGAGCCGGTCCGCGCTGCAGAAGCAGCGGTAGGCGGCTCCCTTCGCGAGCAGCTTCGCGATGTGGTCCTTGTAGATGTGCGCGCGCTCACTCTGGCGGTACGGCGCGAACGGCCCGCCGACATCGGGGCCTTCATCCCAGGTCAGACCGACCCAGTGGAGCGCGTCGTAGATCATCTGCTCCGAGTCGGAGCGGGCACGCGCCTGATCCGTGTCCTCGATGCGGAGGATGAACTTGCCCCCGCGGCTCTTGGCGAACACGTAGTTGAACAGCGCGATGTAAGCGGTGCCAACGTGCGGATCACCCGTCGGGGAGGGTGCGATCCGCACACGCACGGGCCCGGCGTGGGACGTCATGGGGTCGGTGTGTAACATGGGACCTCCGGGATGATAAGGTTCGGGGATGCGCGGTTCTGGCTGGCTCACGATCGCGCTTCTCTCCCTCCCGGCTGCCGCCCACGCCGATCGCGCGATCGAGGGCACGGTGATGACCGCCGAGGGGCACTGGACCTCGGATGGCAGTCGGATCGTGACCGAGGCGCGGGTGGCCACCGTCGATGGCGAGGTCGTGATCAGCCAGCTCGGGGGCACTGCCGATGGCCTGACGATGCGCACGTTCCCCGGGCCCGAACCGCTCGTCGCGGGGATGCGGATCGCGGTGGCCGCTCACGCCGATACGGATCTCGATCAGCGCGAACACCTCGTCGTCGATCGCATGCGCGTGCTCGCGATGCCCGCAGGCTTCGTGCGCACGGGCCCGACCAAGGCTGGCAACTCCCTGTTCTGGGAGTCGGGCTGCGTGTTCTTCGTCGTCGATCAGGACGGCACGAAGGCCCTGCCCGGCGACACCGAGCTCCAGATCATCGACCAGGCCGTCGAGACCTGGAACGTCGCGAGCGCCACGTGCTCGTACCTGACGCTCAAGAAGAGCGGCACGGCGAGCAAGGAAGTCGGCAAGGACTACACGAACGTCATCAAGATCCGCGACTCGTCGTGGTGCCGCCCGAAGATCAAGGATGATCCGGCGCGCTGCTACTCCGACGCGGCGGCCGGCATCACCACCGCGGTCTATGTCGATGACGCACGAAGTGCACGCGATGGGGCGATCGTCGATGCGGACGTCGAGATCAACGGCGTCAACTTCGCGATCTCGAGCGGCGGCGTCACGTTGTCCACCGGAGGCTGCAAGGCGGAGCTGCTCAACACGCTGACCCACGAGCTCGGGCACCTGGTGGGCCTCGAGCACCCGTGCCTGGCGGCCGGGGACCCCCAGCGCATCGACGACCTCGGTCGCGCGGTGCCGTCGTGCGGCGCGACCAGCGATCCCAAGATCACAGAAGCGACGATGTACAACTTCCAGGACTGCGGGGAGACCAAGAAGGAGACCCTCGAGGCCAACGACATCGGCTTCCTGTGCAAGGTCTACCCGACGGCCGAAGATCCAGGTACCTGCGCCGCCGTGGAGCCCTCGGTTCCCGGGTGTTGCAGCGCGTCGACCGAACCCCTCCCCGCGCTCGCGCTGCTCGGATTCATCGGCCTTGTGCTGGGCCGCCGCCGCCGCCGGTGAACGGCTCGCCCGCGCTTGCGAAGGCAATAATTGGGGCTCGTTCGGCGGCGGGCGGTATCCTGAGGCATGAGCGGCGCGGTATGCCCGAAGTGTGGGGTTGCGGTGGTCCCGGGCTACGTGAAGTGCCCGAAGTGCCAGGCACCGCTGCCCGTGCGCTCTCGCGCGATCACGAACATGGGCGGAACCGCGGTCGGCGGAGGTAGCGTGCCGGTGATCCCGCTGCTCGTCGGTGGTGCCGTCGCCCTCGGCATCGTGCTGTTCTTCGCGCTCAAGACAGGCAAGCCCGCGGTGGCGCAAGCCCCGGAGGACGATGCGCAGGTGGAGCCGGACCCGAGCGGGAACGCGCAGGCGCGGATCGATCCTGGCGTCGTGGCGAACGACCCCACGGAGCCGCAGGGCTCGGCCGGTCCCGATCCTTCGGACGCCGTGGCCGCGCTGGATCGCGCCCTCAAGAAGGAGCGGCTGTGGGGAACGGTGTCGGCCGTGGGAGGGCGCCTCGATCTGCGGACCGGTGCGTGCAACGATCCGGGCATGGCCCCCGTGCTCGCGACGGCCGCGCCGCGGCTCAAGGACGCCGGCTTGACCAGGCTGCGGTGCATGGAGCAGAGTGGCGCCGTTGTCTTCGAGCGCGACCTCTGACGATCCGGAACCGCATCGCGAAGAAGTCTCTCCCAGCGAGGCGCACTGATGTCCGCACCACCGCGTTCCACCATTCCGACCCTCTCGGAGCTCCGGCTCGAGATCGAGACCCCGCGCCTCGTCTTGCGTCCGTGGACGTCCTCGGACGCGGACGTCAACGCGATGTGGCCCTACGCCTCGGATCCCGAGTTTCCGAAGCAGATGAGCTGGAACGCGCACACCGACAAGGACACCACGCGGGCCTTCCTCCAGAGCAACGAGAAGGAGCTCGCCGAGGGCACGGGCATCAACTGGGCGCTCATCCACGCCGGGAAGCCGGTGGGCTCGATCGAGCTCGGGAACATCCGGTGGCAGTTCGGCGCCTGGCGGATCGACCGCGCCGAGCTCGGCTACTGGATCGCGCCCGAGCTGTGGGGCAAGGGACTGATGACCGAGGCCGCGCACCACGTGCTGCTGTTCGCGTTCGATGCGATCGGCCTGCACAAGATCACGGTCGGCTGCTTCGAGAAGAACATCGCGTCGCGGCGGGTGATCGAGAAGGTCGGGTTCCGGCACGTCGGCCGCCAGGATGACGACGTGTGGCGCGACGGCGCGTGGCACGCGCACCTGCGGTACGAGTTGACAGCTTCACAGTGGTCGGACGTCTCGACGACGATGCCGATCAGTAGACCGCACCGGACTTGATCCGGGCGATCATCGCGGTCAGCGTCGCGCGGGTCGGCTCGTCCATGTCGACGATCTTGACGCCGAAGCCGGTCGGGAACTTGTCGCTCTCGGCGCTGCCCGACTCGACGACGCGGACGACGACGACCTTGCACGCGACGTGCTGGTCGAGGCCGTAGAGCTCGAGCGCCAGGGTGGAACCCACCCTGATCGCGTAGGCGTGCGCGACCCTGGTGTACAGGAACAACCCCTGCTCGGAGAGGTCGCGCGTCCGGAACACGAGCTCCTGCCCGTCGGCGCTCACCTTGACGAACGCGTCGACCTGGACGCGCTCGGCGCCACGCTGGACCGTCATGGCGGAACGATAGACGATCGCGGACGAGCACGCAGTGTGCACGGAGCGATTCGGCGTGGTAGCTTCGCGGCTAAGACACGGAAACCCATGGACGTTCGCTGCGAGAAGTGCCAGACGGAGTACGAGCTGGATGAAGCTCGGCTCAAGCCCGGTGGTGTCACCGTCAAGTGCACCAACTGCGGCCACATGTTCAAGATCCGCAAGCGGTCGAACACGAACGTCGGCGTCCCGACCGTGGTCACGACGCCACCCTCCGGGCCCGCGGATCGCGCGCGCACGCCGAGCGGCAAGCCGCAGCAGCCGCGCGCAGATTCGATCCTCGGCGAGGAAGCACCGACGGTGCCACTCGGCGACGAGCGCCAGTGGCTGATCCGGCTCGAGAACGGCGAGCAGAAGAGCTGCCGCGAGCTCGCGATGCTCCAGCAGTGGATCGTGGCCGGCGTGGTGACCCGCGAGTCGCTGATCTCGCGCACGGGAAAGACCTGGAAGCGGCTCGGCGACATCAGCGAGCTCGCCCAGTACTTCACGATCGCCGACGAGGCGCGCTCGCAACGCCATGATCGGACGACGAAGCCGTCGGGCAAGAAGGAGGTCCAGTCGACGATGCTCGGCATCGGCGCCACCGCCGCAGGCGGTACGATCCTCCCCGACGACGACGAGCCGCTCGACGGGCGTACGACCGGGAACTTTCCCTCGCGCGGTCAGGGCAACCCCACACCGCCACCCATCCCAACAGTTAGCGAAACCGCGCCGCGCCGACCGTTGACCCAGCCGCCGCCGCCGCCGAAGAAGCGCGAGTCGCAATCGGGCCCACTCCCTCCGCCAGACCGGCCCGCGCCCAGCGTGCCGATCTCGAATCGCAGCACCGCCGCATGGGCGACCGAAGGCGTGTCGCCCACCGCGGACACGCAGAAAGATCCAGGCCCGTCGGGTCCGTTCGCCGGGCGGGTCAAGCCGTCATCCGAGCCGGCGTTCGCCGGTCGCGTGCGCGTGGCGCCCGGCGACGAGAACGCGTTCAACACCGGCAAGGTCCAGTCGATCGACGACGACGATGATCTGCTACCGCAGCGCCGGGGTTCGCGGAGCGGCACTTTGCTGCTGGTGATGGCGCTGCTCGTGATGGGCGTCGCCGCCGGCGTCGTCTACGTGTTCGTGATCAAGAAGCCGAAGGCCCAGGACACCGTGATGGCGCCGGCCGACGCAGCCGTGGTCGCGGTCACCGCCGACGCGGCCGTCGCTACACCGCCGCCCGCACCGGATGCCGCCGTGGCACCGCCCCCGTTGTCCCCGGTGGACCTCGCACGCGCCGAGCTCGGGCCCGATCTCGAGCTCAAGCTGCGTGACGCGCTGACGGCCCTCGAGGGTCCGGTCACTGCTGGCGATGCAGGCGCCCTCGCGATGCGCGCACACATCGCTGCGCAGATCGCGCAGGGCCTCTACGATCGCGCCACCGTGACGGTCGACAAGGCCGAGGCCGAGAAGCTGAAGAAGGATGCGAAGACGATCGTGATCGATGCGGCGACCGCGGCACAGCGGGCGTTCAAGGCGACGCCGGAGGATCCGGGTGCGAACCTCGCGATGGCCGAGGTGCTGCGCCTGCAGGACAAGCCGGTGCGGGACGTGAAACGCTATCTCGACGCGGCGAAGGCGAAGCAGACCGACGACTGGAAGCGCGACATCGCACTCGCGGAGGCGCTGACGCTCGTTCGCGACAAGAAGCTCGACGAGGCGAGGACGGCGTTCGCCGCGATCGATACGGGGGACGACAAGCTCGAGACCTCCGGTGATGTGCGCGCGCGGTTCCACCTCGCGCTCGTGACGTACGCCCAGAACAAGCCGGCGGATGCGAAGCCGCTCGTCGAGCAGATCCTCGCCGCACAGCCCGAGCATGCCGGTGCGAAGGCCCTCGCCGCGCGGATCGAGACCACGGTGTCGAAGGGCGACCCGCTACCGCCCGAGGACGGCTCGGACGCGGGCTCCGCAAAGGCGTACGTGCCGAACGTGCCGACCGGAACGGGACCAAGCGTCGGTGCGGGAGATACGTACGATTCGCTCCTCGGGAGAGCGAACAAGCTCGCGGAGAGCAACTGCGCGCGGGCAACCGAGCTGTTCGCCAAGGCGCTCGAGCAGAAGCCGAACGGCGTCGAGGCGCTGACCGGGATGGGCTACTGCCACATCGATGCGAAGCAGTTCGCGAGCGCGTTCTCGAAGTTCCGC
>JAYVLW010001016.1:0-18583 GCA_043759315.1 Myxococcales bacterium | reverse complement strand
AGGGCGAGGACGCCGAGGGCGAGGACACCGAGGGCGAGGACACCGACGGTGAAGACGACGTCGCCGCGGAAGGCGAGGACGCCGAGGGCGAGGACGGCGAGGGCGAGGACGCCGAGGGCGAGGACGAGATCGCGGCCGACGGCGAAGACACCGACGGCGAAGACACCCAGGGCGATCTCGAAGCCGACATCGCGGCGAAGACGGATGCCGCGGTCGAGGCAGGCCTCCCGGACGGGTTCGGCAACATGCCGGGTGACCCCGGCTACGATCCGGCAGGCGCGCTCGCGACGGCGGCGAACCTTCCGGACTCGTTCGGCAACATGCCAGGCGACCCGGGATATGACCCGCAGAACGCGCTCGCGACGGCGGCGAACCAGCCAGATGCATTCGGGAACATGCCCGGCGATCCTGGGTACGATCCGCAGAACGCGGCCGCGACGGCAGCGAACCTGCCCGACGCGTTCGGCAACCTTCCCGGGAGCCCGGGCTATGACCCGCAGAACGCGATGGCAACCGCGGCCGGGACCGGACCGAAGGCCGAGCGTCCACCGGGCGCCGAGCTCGCCGCGAAGGTGGTGAGCGGCATGGGGACCGCGTACGAGAAGCTCGGGGCCTACATCTCCGGTGACCTCGCGAAGAGCCGGATGGTCACGACCGCGGACAAGATCCTGGGGACCAGCCTGGCGTCGAAGCTCGCGGTGTCGAACCCGATCACGGGCGTTGCCGCGAAGCTCCTGCCAGGCATCGGTGGTGCGCTGAACGCCGGTGCAGACCTCATCGAGCACGGCGCACCGAAGACGTCGGCCGACTGGAGGTCGTTCGGGATCGCGCAGGTGCTCAACAACGTGCCCGGCATCGGCCTGCTCAACTCGGGCATCCAGTACGGCACCGGCAAGGATCTGATCGGTTCGATCGCCGACCAGATCTCGGGTGGCAGTCGCTACGCGAAGAAGTGATCGTTCAGCAGTTGCCGCACGCCAGCCAGGGTGCCCCGGCGACAGGGCAACACATCGGCAGCGCGGCGTCGAAGCAATCGTCCTCGGTCTCGCACACGTCGACCGGGCACGATGAGCCGCAGCTCGCGCCTTGTGGGGTCGAGCAGCACGTGCCGTCGCCGCACTGGCTGTCCGATGCATCGCAGCTCGCCGTCAAGCTGCACCCGGCGGGGGAGCTGCGGCACGACGGCGTCCCGGCGATCACGCAGCAGATCTGGAGCGGCGCACACGTCAGGGCGCCGCAGGCGATGGCGACCGGTCGTAGGCAGTTGCCAGCGACGCAGACCTGGTCAACGGGGCAGGCGTGCGCCGGGTCGCAACGAAATTGCGTCTGACTGTAGTCGGGGTCGCGGTAGCAGCCGACCAGGGTGAGCGCGACGACCGCGACGCGAGCTCGCACGCTAACAGCGTAGCAGTTCCGCGTACAATGATGGGGTGGACGAGCCTCGGTTCCGGTGCACGCTGACGACCCTCGATGGAGCCTCGCGTCGCGTCGGGACGCGAGGGATCGTGATCGGGCGCCAGCAAGACTGCGACATCGTGATCTCCGATCCATCGATCAGCCGCCGGCACGCGCTGGTGCGGATCGGCCTCGAGGGCTGCGAGCTGGTTCCCCTCGGGCGCTCACCGGTGGAGTTCAACAGCAAGCCTTGCGATCGTCCGCACGCGCTGGCGACCGGCGACGAGATCAAGGTCGGGGAGCTCGTGCTCGTGGTGACGGTCGAGGAAGCCGTGACGTCGGAGCGATCTCACCTGAACGTGGTCGTGGGGGGCGCGAGCCATGGCGTGATTCACACGCCGTTCTCGATCGGCGGCGGCCACGCCGATGATCTGATCCTCGCGGGTCAAGCTCCGGCGGCGTTGCGGCTGCACCTCGCGCAAGGGGAGCTGTTTGTCGAGGTGGGCGTCGAGCACGCCGCGCGCAACGACGTGCCTCTCGAGCTCGGAGCGTTCGAGGCCCTCGAGGTCGGGGATCGCATCGACGGTCTCGGCCCCGCGATCGTCATCGCACGTGGTGCGGGAGGCACCGAGACGACGGTCACCGGTGCGATCCAGGGGCTGCCGAACCGCATCGTCGTCGAGATGCTTCCGCGCGGGGGCCGCGTCATGTTCGGCATGCCGACGGGCGACCACGACGTCTACCTCGCGGACCGTCGCCTCGACTTGATCCTCGCGCTCGTGCGGCCCCCCGCCGGCTATCAACCCGGCGAGTTCATTCCCGATGATGCGCTGCGACCGATCGTGTGGCCGCGCAACCCGAACGTGATCCGTTCGGAGATCAACGTCCACATCACGCGGTGTCGGCGCGACCTGCTCGCCGCGGGGCTTCCCGGTCCCCGGCTCCTGCAACGGTCTCCCGGCGGTGGCGCCACGCGCCTCGCGCTATCGCCGCAGTGCGAGGTCGTGGTGCTGTAACGTCGAGATGGGCACCGACGGCGTGATAGAGTTACGTGGGTGGGCCTCGCGTTTCAGCCACGCGACGAGCAACTCGGGCGGTACCGAGTGTGCGCGAAGCTCGGCCAGGGCGGGATGGCCGAGCTCTACCTGGCTCGCCTCGGCGGCGCCGGGGGGTTCGAGAAGCTGGTCGCGATCAAGCGCATGCTTCCGCACCTCTCCGAGAATCCTCAGTTCGTCGCGATGTTCGAGAACGAGGGCCGGATCGCGGCTCGCTTGACGCATCCGAACGTCTGCGAGGTGTACGAGCTCGGTGAGGCCGATGGTCAGCTGTTCCTCGCGATGGAGTATCTGCGCGGGTTGTCATGGGCGGAGGTGGTGGACACGCTTCCGCGTGAGGACCAGGTGGTCACGGCGCGGATCATCACCGGTGTGCTGGTGCAGGCGTGCGAAGGGCTGGCCTATGCGCACGAGCTGGTCGACGTGGATGGTTCCCCGCTACCGGTCGTGCATCGCGACGTGTCGCCCAACAACCTGTTCCTGACGGTCGGCGGCATCGTCAAGCTGCTCGACTTCGGTGTGTCGAAGATCCTCACCGAGGGTACGGTGACGCGCACCGGGATGATCAAGGGCAAGCTGCCCTACATGGCCCCCGAGCAGATCCGGGGTGAGGCGATCGATCGGCGCGCCGACGTGTTCTCGCTGGGCGTCGTGACATGGGAGGCCGCCACGGGGCGCCGGCTGTTCGATCGGAGCTCCGACTTCCAGATCTGGAAAGCAGTGACCGAGGAGGCGATTCCGCCGATCCCGAGCGGTCCGCTCCAGGTGATCGGACCAGCGATCGATCGCGCCCTCGCCCGCGAACCCGGCGAGCGGTGCGCATCGGCGCGCGAGTTCGCGGAGCTACTTCGCGCCGCGGTGGCCCCGCTCGGCGGCCCGCTGTCGCCCGCCGAGCTCGCCGCCCTCGTTTCCACCCGGTATCGCGGTGAGATCGACGATCATAACAAGCGGCTGGCGAGTGCGGTCCACCGCGTCCGCGGCACCGACGAGGATCTCACGACCCAGCTGGTGGTTCCGCCCAACCGCGACGTGACCACGACCCGGCAGACTCCGGTCGACGATCCGGGCGCGTCCGCCACCGCGGTCGATGTCCCGACGGGCGACGAAGCGGCGACGGATCGGCATGCACCCGCGCCGGCACCCGACGCGAGGCGCGATCGCCCGACCTCCGAGCTCGACGCGGTCGAGGTGCACATCGCGCCGCGGGCTGCGACGGGCGTGGCGGCGTTGATCGAGAGCGCTCGCGGTCCCCTGGCGATCGCCACACCCGGCGCCGACGAGGCAACCACGGGCCGCCGGGTCTTCGATGCCGGAACCAGCGATTCCAGCGCGGTCTCGACGATCCCGCGGCTCGGGGCGGCCACGGGTCCGCGCCGCACCACGCCGCGCTGGCGCGTCTTCATCCCCGTGTTCGGTCTGCTCGCGATCGGCACGTCGATCGCGGTCGTCATCGCGTTGTCTTCGGAGCACGACCCGGCCCGCTCCGAGACAGCGAGCGGAGGCGCGATCTCGAACGACGCTTCGGTCGACCTCGCAGTCGCGCCGGCGGATCCGCCGCCCGCCACACCGTCGACCACCGTGGCTCCGGCGCCGATCGATGCCTTGGTCGTGGCCGACGAGGTTCCAGATGCCACTGCGTCGATCGTCCCGAGCGCCACGCCCTCGAGTCGTCCGTCGAAGACGCGCGCGCCCGGCTTCTACACGGTGAACAGCAAACCGTATGCGGCCATCTTCATCGATGGCCGTTCGTACGGGGACACCCCGCTCTATCACGTGGTGTTGCGGGCGGGGACCCACGTGGTCCGTGCCCAGCGTCCGGACGGCCCGGCGCGCTCGTTCTCGATCCGGATCGAACCCAACACGGAGCTCAACTCGGGGACGCTCTCCTGGTGAGCAGACGCAACCACCTCCCAGTCGTCGTCGCCCTGCTCGTCGCGCTCGAAGCGGGCGCCGGCGCCGAACCAGCCGGGCTGACCCGAGCGCGCGAGGCCTTCGACGCGAACAAGTTTCCCGTGGCGCTCGTCCAGGTGCGCGCCGCGTTGCGCTCGGGGGATCTCGAGGGCGCGGACCTCGCCGAGGCACACTTGCTCGCGGGGATGATCGCGATCGTCCTCGGTGATCCCGCGGACCGCGAGCTCCGGATCGCGGTCGCGATCTCGCCCGACATCGTGTTGCCCGATGGCACCGCCCCGCGGTTCGCGACCGCGCTCGACGCCGCGCGCGCATACGTGCGCGAACGCGGCGCGCTGCGCATCCAGGTCGTTCCTCGGGGGGCCGGCGGCGTCGTCGAGCTGACGAACGATCCACTCGGCGTGGTGGCGACCGTGTCGATCCGCGCCGCCGGTGGGCAGGAGCTCGAAGTTCCCGCCGCACCCGAGATGACGTTCGAGGCGACGTCGGCGCGGATCGTCGCGCGAGATCGCAACCGCAACACGGTGCGGGAGATGTCGTTCGAGGCGCCAGCCGCGGCGCCCCGCGGTGAGGTGCGGCCGGATCGCCCCGTCGTCGATCCGCGCGCGCCATCGCTCGCGTGGTACCGCCGGCCTCTCGTCTGGGGCATCTCGAGCGCTGTCGCTGCGGCGCTCGGCGTCAGCGCGGCGATCGTGGCGCGCGATGCGCACGCAGAGCTCGACATGCGAATCGCAGACAGCAACTCGTTCACGTTCCAGCAGGCCGAGCAGTCGCGGCAGGACTGGCGCGATGCCGCGCTCACCGCCGACGTCGCGTTCGCGTTCGCGGGCGCGTTCGCGATCGCCACGGTCGTCACCCTGGTGACGAAGCCGGATGGCGGGACAGTGGTGGTCGCGCCAGCGCAGAGCGGCGCGACCGTCAGCTGGCAAGCCTCCTGGTGAACTTCTAACTGCCCGAGTTCCTTGGTGAGCTCGCGCGTGTAGTCGCTGTGTCGTCTGCACCAGCGCGCGCGATCGGCACAGTGGGTTCAGACACGAACCCCAGCCACCAGGAGCCAGGCCATGACAACGAAGACCACGCGGCAGCTGATTTCCCTCGCCAACCTCGAGACCGTCACGGGCGGATGCGCGCCGATCGCATCGCCCCAGTCCGAGCGGCTCTCGAAGGTCGGGAGCTTTCTCGAGACTGCGCCGACCATGCTCGGGACTGCGCCGGAGATGGGCGTGATGCCCTGCCACCTGGTGGAGACGGCGCCCCAGGAGCCGAGCCCGAGCGTCGACTGCTGTGACTGCGCGCCCGGTGATGCCGGCGACGACGCCCCCGACCTCGACGCCAACGGTGACGACATGGCCTGCGACGCCGACGCCGGCGACGAGGGCGAAGGCGAGCCGGAGATCGAGGACGACGGTGGCTTCGATTGCTCGGACGTCGCGGAGGGTGACGAGCCCGCCGACCCGGCGTGCGAGCCGGAGACCGGGGACGACGATGGCCTCGAGTGCTCGGACGCGGGAGACCAGCCCGAAGACGCGGACGGGGTTGATGGTGCCGACGACACCGGCGACTCGGACGACGCGGAAGGCCTGGGCTGCGCGGACGCGTCGGACGACACCAGCGCCGACGACGGCGTCGCCGACGACGGGCTCACGGCGTGCCCGCCGGCACAGGAGGCTCACGGCGTCGCCGACGATCACCTCGAAGGCGCGAGCCTCGTGACCGCGACCCTCGAGGCGGTGCACCCGCCGTGCGGCACCGTGACGCACGCGCCGACCTCCCGGTTCGGGAGCGAGCTGTTGTCGTCGATGAACCAGTACGTCGCCCGGAACTAGTCGCAACCCCACGAGCTCGCCATGAACCAAGCCCGCCCACTGTCCTCGGCTCCCGCGCGATACGCGAGCGCGATCTCGGTGGAACACCCGCCGCGAACCTCGCACGACGCGGAGACGATCGTGTTCGACCTTGCAATGCTGCAGGGACCGCACGCCGCGAAGACGGCGGTGGGCCCGAGCCCCGCGCGACGCGAGCTCGTCGAGAGCGGGCACGCGGATCCACTCCCGCGCACGGAGAGCGGCCGGCGCGCGGAGCGAAAGCGACCCGCGGCCGCGGCGAGCGAGGCCCCGGCACGCGCCGCGGCAGGGCGGGCGCCGGAGCTCGCGCGTGGCTCCCGTCCTCCGAGCCGGTCCCCGGCGGCCAAGGTCGCGGTCGGGCCGAGCGCGGCGGAGCTGGCGCCACCCGCTCGGCCTGCGATCGCGGTCAAGCCACCGCGGCCCGCCGCCGAGGCAGAACCACCCGAGGCGTTCGGGCTGGTCCGCCGGATCGCGTTGCAGCGCAGCCTCGAGGCGGCCACGGCGTTGCTGCAGACCGGGCTCGGCGAGCTGGCGGGCGTCTCCGTCGCGCTCGTGTTCGTGGGCGCGAACGGCGCGGCATGGGCACCGGTCCCCGAGGCGATGAGCGCCGCGGTCACCGCGGTGGGCGCGCAGCGGATCGCGACGTGCGCGGTCGGCCGGGAGATCGTCGTGTGTAACGACGAGCACGCGCTGCTGGTGCCGATCTCGACCACGACGCCGGCCGCGCTGATCACCTGGCGCCCGGCGACCGGCGAGAAGATCGCCCCCACGTCGGGGCGGATGATCGGCACCGTCGCCAGCAGGCTCGCCGTGCTCGATCACTTCCTCGCCGAGCGCGCGGCAGCGGCGGCGCAGGACGCGGCCGATGCGGCTTCGATGTATCGCCCGCAGGCGCTCGCCGCGGCGCGGGCACGCCACCGCGAGAGCGATCTCGTCCACCTGACGCCGCGGTGGATCCGCATCGCGATCCCGACGGTCGTGCTCATCTCGGCGGTGCTGCTCGTCTGCGCCGCGGTGATCCAGGTGCCGACGTACAGCCGCGGTCCACTGGTGGTCCAGATGAACGGTCGCAACGTGATGGCGAACGCGGGCGGCCGGATCGCGGAGGTCCTCGTCATCCCCGGACAGCGCGTGACGGTCGGAGATCCGCTGATCGCGCTGGACACTGCGGACGAGGCGCTGGCGTTCGAGCAGGTCGACACGGTGTATCGCGATCAGCTCGCGACCTTCTTGTCGGAGCCGAGCGACGAGGCCGCGCGTCAGTCCCTCGCGGGGATCCTCGCGTCGCACGTGGCGGCGCGCGACCGGCTCGGCGCGAAGACCATCCGCGCCCCGATCGATGGCGTGGTCAGCTCGGTCCTGGTCACCGACCAGGTGTCGGAGGGCGAGCAGGTGCTGACCATCATCCCCGATGGCTCCGAGCCCTCGGTGCTCGCGTTCTTGCCCGGCTCGGATCGGTCGCGCCTCGCGCCCGGGATGACGCTGCAGCTCGAGCTCTCGGGCTATTCGCGCACACGGGAGATGCTGGAGATCACGGAGGTCGAGCCGGAGGTCCTCGGCCAGGCCCAGGCGCGCAAGCGGCTCGGCCAGAAGCTCGGGGACTCGCTCGCCTTGCCGGCGAGCGTGGTGGTCGTCAAGGCCAAGCTCTCCGCGATGACCTTCGAGTCTGCAGGGACCACGTACCACTACTTCGACGGCATGGATGGGCTCGCCGAGATCCAGGTCGACACCAAGAGCTTCCTCGCCGTCGTGTTCGGAACAGGAGATTGAGCCCATGTCCACGAATCCCTCTCAAGGCGTGATGTCGCGGCTGTCCACGCTCGCGCAGCTCGGGCGACGCGAGGTGCCATACCTCGCGCAGCTCGAGTGGAGCGATTGCGGCGCGGCCTGCCTCGCGATGGCGCTGCACTATCACGGCAAGCAGATCGCGGTCCCGGAGGTCCGGGAGGCGCTCGTCGTCGGGCGCGACGGCGTGACCGCACGGGCCATCGTCGAAGCGGCGGGGCGGTTTGGCCTGATCGCGCGCGGCGTGCGTGCCGACATCGATCATCTCGGCGAGCTCGCGCGTGGGACGATCCTCCACTGGGAGTTCAATCACTTCGTCGTGTTCGTCGGCCTCGTCCGCGGACGCGTCGCGATCGTCGACCCGGCGTGCGGCGCCCGCGAGATCTCTCTCGACGAGGTGCGGCAGAAGTACACCGGGATCGCGATCGAGCTCACGCCGGGAGACCAGTTCAAGCCACAGCGGTCGACGCAGAAGGTGGCCCGGCCGTACCTCCGCGAGCTGTTCTCCGAGGGGAAGTTGCTGTGGCGGATCGTGGCGATCTCCCTGGTGCTGCGCGGCCTGGCGATGGCCGTGCCGCTGCTCTCCGGCGTGCTGGTCGACCGCGTCGTGCCGCGGTCCGACTACACGATGCTGTGGGTGACCATCGGCGCGATCACCGGGATGGTCGTGTTCCAGGCGATCAGCTCGCTGATCCGCTCCCACCTCCTGCTGCACCTCCGCACGGTGCTCGATGCGCGCACCACCGTCGGGTTTCTGGATCACATGGTCGCGCTCCCGATCGGCTTCTTCCAGCGCCGCTCCTCGGGCGATCTGCTCATGCGGGTGGGAAGTAACGCAACGCTGCGCGAGTCGGTCACGTCGCAGACGCTGTCGGCGATCCTCGATGGCGCGTTCGTCCTCCTGTACGCGGTCGTGATCTTCCTGACCGACGCGACCCTCGGTGCGATCGCGTTTGCCCTGGCGCTGTTGCCCTCGGCGCTCTACCTCGGGGCCCGGGGCAGGAGCCGGCGGCTGACCACCGAGGACCTCCAGTGCCAGGCGCGCTCGCAGAGCTACCTGATGGAGATCCTCGGCGGCATGGAGACCCTGAAGACGGCCGGCGTCGAGCAGCAAGCGGTGGAGCGCTGGTCGGGAATGTACGCCGACGTGCTCAACGTCGGTCTCCGCCGCGGGCGGCTGGCCGCGATCGTCGATAGCTTGCGCGGTTCGATCGGTCAGCTGTCGCCGATGATCATCATGGCCGTCGGCGCGCACGCGGTGATCGAGCACCGGCTCACGATGGGATCGATGCTGGCGATGACCTCGCTCGCGATGAGCCTGTTCGGCCCGCTCTCGCAGGTGATCGAGAGCCTGCTGCAGATGCAACTCGCCGCGAGCTACGCGGCGCGGATCGCCGACGTGCTCGGGGCTCCGGTGGAGCAGGACCGGGCGAAGGTCGCTCCGGCGCCGGTGCTGCGGGGGGCGGTGTCGCTCAAGAAGGTCGCCTTCCGCTACGGCCCCGACCGCCCGTGGGTGCTGAACAACATCGATCTCGAGATCCCGGCGGGCGCGAAGGTGGCGCTCGTCGGCCCCTCGGGATCGGGGAAGAGCACGCTGCTGCACCTGCTCGCCGGGACGCTCGTGCCCAGCACCGGCAAGGTGGCCTACGACGGCATCGATCTCCACACGCTCGACCTGACCTCCGTGCGCCGGCAGATCGGGGTGGTGCCCCAGCACCCGTTCGTGTTCGGGTCCTCGGTGCGGGACAACATCTCGATCACCGATCCGGACGCCAACCAGGCGGCCGTGACGGCCGCGGCGAGGATCGCCTCGCTTCACGACGACATCGCGGCGATGCCGCTCGGCTACGACACCCCGATCTCGGATGGCGGTGCCTCGCTCTCCGGTGGCCAGCGCCAGCGCATCGCGATCGCTCGCGCCGTGCTCCGCAAGCCCCGCGTGCTGCTGTTCGACGAGGCGACGTCGGCGCTGGACACGGCAACCGAGGCCTCGGTCGTCGCGAACGTCGGGGGGCTCGGCACCACCCACATCACCGTGGCCCACCGCCTGTCCACGGTGCAGCACTGCGATCTGATCGTCGTCATGGATCAGGGAAAGATCGTCGAGACCGGTACCCACACGGAGCTTCTCGGCCGTCGCGGACTCTATGCCCGCCTCGTCGCCGCAACCCATCCCGCCAAGGAGTCGAGCCATGTCCCGCGCCCTGCTGATCTCGATGTTGCTTCCGCTCGTCGCCTGCACCCGGCCAGCGGTGGCCCCGGCGCCCGCACCTAGCGAACATGCCGTCGCGCCGCGCGCGGCTCCCGCGGTCGCGCCGTTTCACGGCGTGCTCGCGTCACGCACGTCTCACCTGATCACCGCCGAGCTCGATGGCGCGGTGACGCGACTCGGCGTTCGGCCGGGCGACGTGGTCGAGCCCGGCGCGACGCTGGCGGAGATCGACCAGACCTTGATCGCCACCGAGCTCGAGGCCGCGCGGGCGAACGAGGACTCCGCCGCCGGTGCGCTGTTATCTGCCCGGGCGATGAGGAACGAGGCGGGGCGCGTGCTCCGGCTGCAGAAGGGACTGCTGCGCGACGGGGCCGTGTCGCGGGACTCCGTGGCGGCCGCCGCGAGCGCCTACACGGCCGCGGATGCGCAGGTCCAGATCGCCGAAGGATCCGTGCGGCGAATGCGCGCCACGACGGCACAGGTCGCCGACCGAAAGTCACACGCCGTCGTTCGCGCGCCTATCGGTGGTGTGGTCTCGACGATCAAGCTGAGCGTCGGGCAGATGGCGATGCGCGGCCAGCCGATCGCGCGCGTCTCCGATGCCACGGCCCTCGAGCTCCGGTTCGCGGTGCCGCGAGATCAGCACGACCGCATCGTCGTCGGTGCGCGCGTCACGGCGACGCTCAAAGGGCTCGGCACCCCGGTCACCGCGATCGTGCGGAATGTCGGTCGGACCCTCGAGCCGCCCCTGCAGTTCGCGATCGTCGACGCGGAGCTCGAGGGCACGGTGCGTCGGGACCTCAGCCCGCTGCTCGGCGCCATCGCCGAGGTGACCCTCGTGCCGTGATCCTCGCCGCATCGGACGTCATCCAGCTCACCAAACGTACATGTTGAAGCGCGTTCGGTAACGAAGCAGAGTCCCGGCCCATGAAGCGCTCCACCATCGTTCCCTTGTCGCTCCTCCTGATCGGAACTGTCGCAGCGTGTGGCGGTGATGAGCTGACCTCTTCGGAGCAAGCCGTCAACGCGAATGCCGCCGAGCACGCCAACGGTAACTCGCGGATCAACCGTGGCTGCGGGACGCGCACGCCGGATGACGCCGAGGTCGCGCGCGTCAACACCGAGGTGGCCGCGCGCCAGCCCGGCGGCGGCGGTGGCGGCGGCACGGTCGTCACGGGTGGAGTCGTGCCGGTCTACGTCCACGTCATCAACGTGGGCGCGACGCGCGCCGAAGGAAACATTCCGGACTCGATGATCGCTTCTCAGATCTCGGTGATGAACGCGGCGTACGCCGGCACCGGCTGGTCGTTCTCGCTGGTCGCGACGAATCGCACGACGAACCCGAGCTGGTACACGGTGACTCCGGGCACCACCGCCGAGGCTCAGATGAAGAGCGCGCTTCGCCAGGGCACCGCGGATGACCTCAACATGTACTTCGCGAACATCGGCGGCGGTCTGCTCGGATGGGCGACGTTCCCGAGCTCGTATGCGTCCAAGCCCTCCGATGACGGCGTCGTGATTCTCAGCGAGTCGCTGCCCGGAGGCACCGCTGCCCCGTACGATCTCGGTGACACCGCCACCCACGAGGTTGGCCACTGGATGGGCCTCTATCATACGTTCCAGGGCGGCTGCTCGGCGTCCAACGATCAGGTCTCCGACACGCCGGCCGAGCGCGCCGCGACGTTTGGCTGCCCGGTCCCCGGCTCGCTCGACACCTGCACCGGCAAGCGGTACCCGGGAGCCGATCCCACGACGAACTTCATGGACTACACCGACGACGGTTGCATGTTCGAGTTCAGCGCCGGGCAGGACGCTCGCATGGACTCGATGTTCTCGACCTATCGTTACAACAAGTAGGCGGCTCGGGCGCCGCGGCGAGCCCCTGCCATTGCTCACGGTCGAGGCGCGGGCGGCTTCGGCTCCGCATCCGGGTCGCGCGCCTGGTGCGGCTGCAGCTTGACCTCGGCGACGAGCGGACGGTGATCGCTGGCCCGGCGCGCGAGATCGGAGTCGCAGCGCACGAGCTTCTGCAGGTCCATCGCGCCGCGAACGAAGATCGCGTCGAGCGCGCGCATCGGGCCCCAGGCGGGGAACGTGAGCGGACGACGATCGCTACCGCGGAAGCCCGACGGCTCGAGCAACTGGCCGAGCCCGCCGTAGACATCGTTGAGGTCACCGCCGACGACGACCGGGGTGTCGTGGTGGAGGTGCGCGAACGGATGCGAGCTCAGGAAGATCTCGAGCTGGCGCTTGCGCTCGTAGCGCGCGAGACCGAGGTGCATGTTGAACACGTGGACCGTGCGATCGACCTCGTCGTGGCGCACGCGCAGCACGCCGTGGAGCACGCTGCGCCGCTTCTTGAACCGCAACGTGACATCGATGTTCGTGCTCTCGATCAGCGGATAGCGCGAGAGGATCGCGTTGCCGTACTGGCCGCCGCCGCGGACCTCCACGTTGGGGAACCACGTGTGGTAGCGGAGGCCCAGCTGATCGCCGAGGAGCTCGACCTGGCGATCTCCGTTGGAGCGCTTCACGCCGGCGTCGACCTCCTGGAGCATCACGACGTCGGCATCGAGCTTGCGGATCACCTCGACGACGCGCGACGGATCGTACCGACGATCGACACCACCGATGCACTTGTGGATGTTGTAGCTGAGGACGCGCAGCTTCACGGTGTGGCCTCGCGTGCGACCTGCGCGACCACGAGGGTCTCGTCATCACTGCGCGGGTGACCCGCGCGGTGGGCGGCGACGCTTGCCTGGACGAGCCCGTGGACTTGCAGCGGCGTGAGGCGTGAGCGATCGAGCCGCCTGAGCAGGTGCTGTAACCGCCGATCTCCGAACGGCGTTCCCGCGGGGTCCTGCGCCTCGATCACACCATCGGTATACCAGACGATGAGATCGTCGGCCTGCAACGGTCGCTCGTGCACGCGCGGCGTGGTGGGCACGCCGGCGCCGAGCGGATTGCCTCGACCGACCAGCGCGTGCAGCTCCACCGCCTTGTCGGTCGGGCGCACGAGGTACGGGGCGGGGTGCCCGCACGACACGAACGAGATCTCGTGGGCTGATGGATCGATGATCGCCGCGAAGCAGGTCATCGCGAGCTGGCTACCGCCGACGCGGCGGACGGCGGTATCGAGCGCGGTCGTCAGCTCCGTGAGGAGGAGCTTGGCTCCGCTGCGCCGCACGAACACGTCGCACGCGCCGATGGCCGCCGCCGTGACCATCGCCGAGGCGACGCCGTGGCCGGTGACATCGCCGATCGCGACGAGCACGCGCCGATCGGGCAGGGGATACACGCACCAGAAGTCACCGGCGCAGCGGGTCGCGGGCTGCCACGATCCGATCACGGTGACATCGCCGTGGACGTGCGGTCCCTTCCGGGGCAGCAGCTCGCCTTGCACCGTGGCCGCCAGCTCGACCTCGCGTGCGAGGTTCGCTCGTCCCGCCGCGCGCCGCGCCATGCGCGCGTGCAGCAGTGCCTCGGCGAACCGCTCGGCCGTCCGCTCGAGGAATGACAGCGGCCGGCCGCGCACCCGCTTCACCGAGCTCGGGACGAGGACGAGGCCGAGCAATTCGTCGACGCTGCCGATCGGAATCAGGGCGAGCGCATCGTTGCGCTCGAGCAAGGCTGTGACCATCTCGCGAAGATCGGGCGGCACCGCATCGAGATCCGCGGCGAACAGCGCGCCGTGGTGCTCGGCGAGCCAACCCATGAGCAGGGGATCCGGTGCGTGGTCGTCGTCGACGCGATCCCCGGTCTCGGTGGTCCAGCCCCAGTCGGTCTCGGTCGCGAGCAAGACCCGCGCGCGGACACCGATGCCGAGCTGGATGATGTCGATCGCGAGCTGCGCGATCTGGCGAGCCTCGACCATCGTGCGCGCGCGGGTCACGAGCTGATCCAGCATGCGCTCGAGTGGCCCCTCCCCGGGGCGGCCGCCGCGATTGACCAGGCCGACCGTCGCCACCGAAGCGCGGACCGCCGCGAACACGAGCAGGAGCGCGATCGTCACCACCCACCACGGGCTGCCATCCCCGAGGAGCACGAGCACGACCCAGCCCAGGAAGATCGCCGCCGCGTAGTGCAACACCAGGAGCGGCGCGCTGGTATCGACCGCGCGAACACGGAGCAGATCGTCGACGACCAGCGCGCGCGCCACGAGCAAGCACCCGACTCCGGACAGCAGCCAGCCGAGCGGGAACACGCCGATGCCGTAGGCGAGGCTGACGTCGACGAGCCCTGCATAGGTGACGCCGTTCGCGAGCAGGATCAGCCGCTGCTGGCGGCGCTCGACCGAGGGTCGGTCACGGAGGGCGGCATGCGACAGAGCGACGAACCCGCCGACCGAGAGCGCCACGGTATGCAGCAGGGCGAGCCAGGCCCACGGTCCAGCCACCGCGTACCAGAACCCCGACATCCGCTGCACTCCACTCACCGCGGCGCCCGTGGTGCTGCCGATGACGATCCAGATCGCCGCGTTCGCCACGCCGAACCAGATCAGCCACCGGTACTGCCGATGTTTCCGGACCAGGGCGAGCTGGAATCCCGTCCCTGCGGCCGCCGCCATCGGGATGAACGCGGCCGCGATCTGGAACAGCTTGGCGGCCACCGGCGCGGAGGTGATCGACGGCGACAGCATCATCACCGTCGCGTACGGGAGGAGCGCCAGGCAGTGGGCGAGCAGCCAGCCGCGGAGCGAGGGAGACCCGCGCATGACCACCACGTAGGCGATCACGATCAGCATCGCTACCGGCGCCAGGGCGAACGGCAGGGATAACAGGTGAGCTTCGTAGCTCGCGCTCGACCACAGGTCGTGCATCGACGCTGTCACTCTAACTCGTGTAGAATTCAAAGGTGGCGGATCCCCGCAACCCCTCGGGCCGGCGACCGCCGATGCTGCCGCTCCCCCCGCCGCCCGACGAGGATGCGCAGCCGACCCGGCAGCGCGTTCGCCGTCCCCCGACGAAGGACGTCACGACCGAGCTCCCGCGCCTCCCCGAGGTCGGGCTGCACGAGGAGTCGAGCGAGGTCCACATCGATCCCCGCGCCCTGTCCCCGAACCGCAATTCGCTCTCCGGCGCCCGCGCGCTACCGGTCCGGGGGCCGTCGATGCTGCCGCGCTCGGCGCGCCCGACCGCCCCGGAGAAGCCGGTCAGCAAGAACGTGGTCTCGGCGCGCAATCTGATGCAGACCCCGCAGCCGCCGGCGCGCAGCGCACAGCAGCGCGTCCACACGGCCCAGCACAGCTCCCTGATCGGCGGCCGCTACCAGATCGTCCAGCGCATCGGGCAGGGCGGCATGGGCAAGGTCTACAAGGTCACCCACACCCACCTGTCCCGCACTTTCGCGCTCAAGATCATCTCGAACCAGGTCGCCGAGACCGACGAGGCGCGCGAGCTGTTCTACCGCGAGGCGCGCTTTGCCTCGGCCATGAGCCACCCGAGCATCACCTCCGTCGTCGACTTCGGCGAGGACGAGAAGGTCGGCATGTTCATGGTCATGGAGTACGTCGATGGCGAGGCGCTCAACCGCCTGCTGTTCCGCGAGAAACGCCTGTCCGTGCGCAAGGCCTGCGAGATCGTGGTCCAGATCGCCGAGGCCCTCCACTACATCCACAAGCAGAACGTCGTCCACTGCGACATCAAGACCGAGAACATCCTGATCACCGAGGAAGAGTACGAGGGCAAGCGAACGCGCATGGTGCCCAAGCTCCTCGACTTCGGCCTCGCTCGCTCGCTCGTTGCCTCGCGCGCCTCGACCTCCCTCTCCGGCACCCCGCACTACGTCGCGCCCGAGCGCATCCGCGGAGAGCCCGCGTCGCCGGCCTCCGATGTCTACGGCGTCGGGATCTTGTTGTACGAGCTGATCTGCGGCGCCGTGCCGTGGGATGGCCCGGTGCAGAAGATCCTCGCGGGTCACCTCGAGGAGAAGCCGAAGCCGCCGTCGGAGATCGTCGAGGGACTCGACCCCGCGCTCGAGACCCTGATCCTGCACGCCCTCGAGAAGAAGCCCGCGAACCGTCACAAGGACATGGCCGCGTTCCTCTACGAGATGCGGACCGTCATGGACATGATGGGCATCTCCCGGCGCGCTCGCGGTGGGCCCGCGAAGCGCGTCGTCATCGAGCAGGCGCCGGCGCCGCCCAACCGCCGCGACGAGAACGCGCGCATCGCGTTCGATGCGTGTCGCCTGCCGCTCGCGCTGCTCTCGAACCAGGGCGTGATCGTCGCCGCGAACCCCGCGTTCGCGAAGTTCGTGATGGGCCTCCAGGTGGAGGTCGAAGGTCTCCCGGTGCGCTCGACCGCGCTCGCGAACGCGTGGAACACCGCCGAGCACGACATCCAGCGCACCATCGCGGGCAACCCGATCCGCCGGATCATCGAGATCGATCTCGCCGAGGGCGAGGTCCGTCGGCTGCTGCTCTGGCTCGACGCGGTGTCCCGCGACCAGGTCCTGCTCGGCGTGCAGCCCCTCGATCTGTGAGCCACGGCTCGTCCCCGAGCTGTAGGGGGGCCTACACCGGCCGGCGCCACAGCTCCGCGAGTAACCCGGAGATGACCGAGAGGCGCGGTTGCCCACATCGCGGAGGTGGTACGTGAAGACAGGGTGCTCGCGCCGGAACCAGGGCTTCGCGTGCTGATCGTCGACGACAACGAGGATGTCGTCGAGGTGCTCGTGGACGGCCTGGAGAGCTACGGGCACACGGTGCGGTCGGCCGGGACGAAGGCCGCGGCACTCCGCCTGGTCGAGGAGTTCCACCCCGCGGTTGCGATCATCGACATCTCGCTCGTCGGTACGGATGGCTGGCAGCTCGCCGAGGCGATCCTCGCCCTGGGCCTGGCCCCGCCACCGCGCCTGCTCGCGCTCACGGGGTTCACCGAGGACGTCGACCGCGAGCGGTCGATGAAGGCCGGGTTCGAACAGCACCTGGTGAAGCCGGTGCGGATGCCCATGCTCGATGCGATCGTTCGCGGCCGACGGTAGTGACGCTCGTGCTTGTGTACCGACGAGGACGCGACTACGTTCTCCCGCGATGACGACGAAGACAGTCTGCGCGGCGCTGATCGCGGCCGCCCTCGTGATTCCCGCGGCCGCGATCGCGGGGAAGGGCGGCGCTCCGGCGTCGTTCAAGGCCGCATCGAAGCCGGTCGACCCGAAGATCGACTTCGAGAAGTACACGCTGCCGAACGGGCTCGAGGTGCTGCTCGTGCCCGACACGAGCGTGCCTCTGGTCGCCGTGAGCGTCTGGTACCACGTGGGCTCGGGCAGCGAGGTCTACGGCAAGAGCGGGTTCGCGCACCTGTTCGAGCACATGCTGTTCCAGGGCTCGGAGCACGTCGGCGCCGACAATCACTTCGATATCCTGAAGAAGATCGGCGTGACCGACGTGAACGGGACGACGAACAGCGACCGCACGAACTACTACGAGGTGGTCCCTTCGAATCAGCTCGAGACCGCGCTGTGGCTCGAGGGTGATCGCATGGGCTATCTGCTGCTGCCGCCGAAGAACACGAAGGAGCCGGAGAGCTTCTTCGCGAAGAGCCTGGCGAACCAGATCGATGTGGTGCGCAACGAGCGGCGGCAGCGCTACGACAACGTGCCGTACGGCAAGACGCGGTTCGCCGTGGCCGCGGCGCTGTACCCGGAGGGGCACCCGTACCGCTACATGACGATCGGCAAGCACGAGGACCTGACGAGCGCGTCGGTGGACGACGTGCAGAACTTCTTCAAGACCTGGTACGTACCGGCGAACGCGACGATCGCGATCGCCGGGGATTTCGATCGCAAGACCGCGCGTGCCCTGGTCGACAAGTGGTTCGCGAAGTTCCCGAAGAGCGACAAGCCGAAGCTGGTGGCGGTGCCGCCGCCGGCGATCAAGGCGACCGAGGCCACGGTCAGCGATGGCTTCGCGAAGCTGCGGCAGATCCAGTTCGCGTGGCACTCGCCCGCGAACTTCGGCGAGGGTGACGCCGAGCTCGACATCGCCGCGAACGCGCTGTCGGAGGAAGGGCCGGGGCGACTCTACAAGGAGCTCGTCTACAAGGGGCTCGCGCAGGGCGTCAGCGCGTTCCAGGGAGGCGCCGGGTTCTCCGGAACGTTCCAGGTCACGGTCACGCTGCGCGGCGATTCGGATCCCGCGGTGATCCGCAAGGTGGTGCTCGCCGAGGTGGCCCGGTTGACCACGGAGCTGCTCCCGGCGAAGAACATCGACCGTGTCGTGGCGTCGAACGAGGCGGGCACGATCCGCCGCCTCGAGACGGCGTTCGGCCGCGCGGAGACGCTGCAGTCGTACAACCACTACACGGGTGATCCCAACCGCATCACGTGGGACCTCGATCGCTATCGCAAGGCAACCCCCGAGGCGATCCGTCAGGTCGCCG
>JAYVLW010001015.1:0-14391 GCA_043759315.1 Myxococcales bacterium | reverse complement strand
GATCATGACGCACACGATCGAGAAAGACCTTCGCCGTGCGCGCTTCGACTTCGTCCTCGCGGCGTAGCCCTGCTACAAGTGGGCGATGAACAAGTGGATGCTGCTCGTCGCCCTGACCGCATGCAGCAGCTCGAAGTCTGACAAGCCGAAGGCACAGCTGAGCGTGCAGGCCGAGTCGGCCCTCGACTTCGCCCGCGAGCAGCTCCCCGCTCTCGACAAGGCGCTCGCGAGCTCGGATCCCGGCGCGGGTTCGTCGATCTGCGCGATGCTCAAGGCAGACAGCAAGTACCTCCGCGAGGCCGATCCCGCGCTGGCCGAGACGGCCGAGAAACGGTGTGGCCACGACCTCGCGATCCGATCGCTGACCGTCGGTGCCGAGCGTGCCGAGGCAGCGCGCAAGGCGCAGCCGACCGGTCATATCTTCGAGTGCTCGAGCCGGAACAGCTACGAGAAGATGATCACGGCCGCGGGAGCGGAGGGCGATCCCGCGCTCCCCGCGGTGCGCGAGCGCTGGGCGGCGGCGTGTCCTGCACGTTAGCCTAGCTGCGCAGCGGACCCGTGCCGTCGCGCGGAACGCGATGCGCGATCGTCTGCATGATCATGAACGTGCGCGCGAGGCCCGGAGACAGCGCCGGCTTGCCCGTCGTCATCAGCGACACCGCGATGTCGCGGCTCGGATCGGCGTACACGAACACGTTCGTGAAGCCGACGTGGCCGAACGCGCGCTGCGTGCGCAGGCCATAGAGGCTCGCGAGCCGCCCGCCGAGCATGAAGCCCATGCTGTAGCGGATCGGCACGCCGAGCGTCAGATCGATCTCGAAGTACGTCTGCTCCGCGACCGCCCGCTGGATCGTCGCGGTGTCGAACACGCGCACGCCGTCGAGCGTGCCGCCATCGAGCAGCAGCTGCATGAACCGTGAGGCCTCGTTCGCGGTCGAGATGATGTTGCCCGCCGGCACCACGCTGGTCAGGAACCGCGGATCGTTCGAAACCCGCACGGCCTCGACGAAGTCCACCGACAGCGCGCGTCGCAGGAACATCGAGACCGGCGGCAGCACCGTCGGGCCGGTGAACGCGTTGACCGCGACCTCGGAGAGCCGCGCCGGCGGGACGCCGAAGTTGAACGCATCGAACCCGAGCGGCGCGAGGATCTCGCCCCGCATCACCTCGCGCAGCGACCGTCCCATCACCTTCTCGACGACCGCACCGAGCACGAACCCGCCGGTCAGCGCGTGGTACGCGAGCCGTCGCCCGGCGCGCCAGCGCGGCTTCTGGCTCGACAGTAGCGCGAGGATCTCGTGCGGCCGCTCGAGCAACCCGACGTCGGCGAACTGCGGTGGGATGTTCGGGATCCCCGCACGGTGCGTGAGCACGTGGCGCAGCGTGATCCGCTCCTTGCCGTGCGCGCCGAACTCCGGCAGGTAGCGCATCACCGGATCGTCGAGATGCAACAGCCCGCGCTGATCGCACAGGTGCACCAGCATCGCGGTGACCATCTTCGACGCGGAGAACAGGTTGAACAGCGTCGTCGGCGAGGCCACCACGCGGTGCGCATCCGGTGGATCGTACGGCGCGTTGCCGCGCACGTGCCCGAGCGAGCGATCGAGGATCACCTTGCCGCGCCGTCGCACGCACAGCGCGAGCGCCGGATACAGCCCGGTGCGATAGGTCGCGGTGCACGCCTGCCAGATCGCGTCGATCGCCTTCCGATCGAGCCCGACCTCGCGCGGATCCACCTCGGGGCCGCGATCCGAGACTTGTTCCGGAGGAGACACGCGCACCAGCGTCTCGATCCGGCTGCGCAGCGACATCGCCGTCACGATATCACGGCCTACTTGCAACGAACTTGCAGTACAGTCTCGCGGTCATGGCGAAGAACACCGAGGAGCTCCGCACCGCGCTGCGCACGCGCGGCCTGCGCGCCACGCCCTCGCGGATCGCCGTGATCGAGCTGCTCCGCGCCGCGGGCGCCCCGATGTCCCACGGCGACGTCGCCGATCGGCTGGCCGCGCACCCGTGGGATCGCGCCACGATCTACCGCAACCTCACCGACCTCGCCGGCGCCGGCCTCGCGCGCCGCACCGACGTCGGTGATCACGTGTGGCGGTTCGAAGCCGTCACCAACGATCACGACACCGCGCACCCGCACTTCGTGTGCACCGAGTGCGGCACCGTCGAGTGCATGCCCGAGATCGAGCTCGCCGTGCGCCGCGCAAAGGCGCCGCGCGCGGTGCGCAACCGCCAGGTCGAGGTCCACGTGCGCGGCCTGTGCGACGCCTGCATCTAGCTGCGCAACGCTTCGCTGACCCACACGCCTTCGATGTCCTCTGGCATGTTCCAAGTCGCAGGGCGCAACAATGCGCACGGTTGCATCTCCGGGCCGACATATCGCGCATCGTCGCGATGCAGTCCCAGGCCGATCCTCACGCGCGGATCCCGTTGCGGTCGCCGCGCGAGCTGGTCAAATAGTCCGGTCGCGACAGCGACTGGGTCGGCGATCTCATCGGCGCGGATCACGAACAGCGCGCTCGATCCAAGATCGACCGCGAGCTGAAATCCGTGCGCGACCAGCATCCGCTCCGCGGCTGGCAGTACTGCTTCGAGGTCGTCGAGAAGTGCAGCATCGAGCGACGCTCCGTGGCCGCGAACGCCTGCGCTAACGAGGATCGCGACGAAAGGCAACTCTTCCAGGGGAACCTGCACTATCGCCGTATCGCGCAGCGCGGCCGCCGCCGCTGCGAGAAGCGAACGCGGCCCATCGAACCGGTCCATGGGGGCCACGGCCATCGCGCGCACGATCACATCATCGAGCCGACGCGACACCGCAGCGAGCGCAGAAACGATCGGGCGCCGTGCGTGGAGATGCAGGTACTGGGTCATCGTTGCGGAGGGATCGGAGAATGGCAGGCGACCGGTGAGTATGTGGAACAGCAGCCCCCCGAGTGCATACACGTCCGTGCGCGCGTCGACGCGGAGGCCATGGATCTGTTCAGGCGCCATGCACGAGGGCGTACCGAGTGATTGTCGCGATGCGGTGAGCTCCGCAGCGAGCGCATCGGATAGCTTCGCGATCCCGAAATCGAGCAACACGACACGGGGTGCCTCGGTCCCGGGCACGGTGCACAGCAGCACGTTTGCGGCCTTGATGTCGCGGTGGATGATGTTGCGCTCGTGCGCGACAGCGAGCGCTTCGCACAGCGGAGCGAACACTGCGATCGCGCGCGAGGGCGCGATGGGGCCCTCCCGCTCGATCCGCTTGCTCAGCTCCTCTCCGTCGAGCAGCTCCATGCATAGAAACGGACGGTCGTCGGCGCTGAATCCTGCTTCGACGAGTCGCACGATGTTCGGATGATCGAGACGGCGGAGAACCTCTACCTCGCGCTCGAACCGCGCGAGCATCTCACCGGAGGTGACGAAGTGCGCGTGCAAGAGCTTGAGGGCCGCGCGCATACCGCTATGGAGGTGCTGGACCTCGTAGACGGTGCCAAATCCTCCGCGCCCGAGGGTCCGCTGGACCGTCCACGCTCCGACGGATTCGCCAGTCGTGAGCTCACGTGGGCTGCGGTCATCGCGCTCGCTACAAGGTTGTAAGCCACCCAGATCTCTTGTTCGTTCTTCTCTCATCAGGTCTCGTCGGCGCGGACCCGATGACGCACGAGTAGCTCTCGCAGGTGGTTGCGATCCATGCGGACCGCGCGTGCAGCGCGAGAGAGGTTACCATCGTGATGATCAATCACCGATCGAAGGTACTCGCGCTCCCACTCCGCGACGGCGCGCTCCTTTGCCGCTCGGAACGAGGTGCCTTCGACGAACCGCTGATCTTCGCGCGGTACCGCGACCGGCGACTCTTCCGAGATCTCGCGCCACACGCCAGGATCTCCGAGCAGCACCGTGCGCTCGACAGCGGCACGCAGCTCGCGAACGTTTCCGGGCCAGTCATGGCGTGCGAAATCCTGGATGAGCTCGGCGGGGGGCTGCCCGCCGTCGCGTGCCAGCTGCTCGTAGAAGTGTGAGGTGAGGAGTGCGATGTCATCGCGCCGCTCTCGTAGCGGCGGAACGCGCAAGCGGAACGTGTTCAGCCGGTAGTAGACATCGGATCGGAACTGACCGCGATTGATCTCCAAACGCAGGTCGCGGTTAGTCGCCGCGATCACCCGAATATCGAGTTTGATCTGCTCGTTGCCACCGATTCGTTTGACCTTCTTTTCTTCGAGGGCCCGCAACAGCTTCGGCTGCATGTCGAGCGGCATCTCGCCGATCTCGTCGAGGAACACCGTACCGCCCTTCGCCGCCTCGAATGCGCCGAGCCGCGCGCTGGTCGCGCCAGTGAACGCCCCCTTCTCGTGGCCGAAGAGCTCGCTCTCGATCAAGCTCGGCGGAATCGACCCGCAATCGACCACGATGAACGGGCCGTTGGCGCGGGGACTCGCTTCATGTATCGCAGAGGCAATCAGACCCTTGCCGGTCCCGGTCTCTCCTTCGAGAAGGATGGTCGCATCGGACTCGGCGAGCTTCGGGAGCATCGCGAAGATCCGGCGCATGGCATCGCTCGCACCGAGCGCACGGCCCCACCGGCTGTCATTGGAAATCGCAGCGCAACCGTCACCGGCGACGGCCTCGAACTTCAGCCGCGTCGCGCCGATCGAGATCACAGCGCTGGGCGCGAGGTACGCGCGCTCGATGAGGACGCCATTGATCTGGGTTCCGTTCGTGCTGCCGAGGTCGCGTAGCGAATGCCCACGCGAAGCCGGAGCGATCGCGATGTGGTGTCGAGACACCGACGCGTCGGTAAGCACCAGATCGTTCGCATCGGCCGTGCCGATCGCGATTTCCTCGCCGCCACCCTCGATCGATCGCCCCTGATCCGGTCCCTCCGTGACGACGAGCCGGTAGCGAGGAAACCGGACCTCGCGCGGCTCGGCGATCACCTTGGTTCGATCTGCGCTACTCCCATCGTTCATCCGCTGACCACGTTACCCGATCAGCTGGCGCGAATCCGCGTCTTCGTGCACGCTGCCTTCGGTGTCCCGCTGCCGGCGTTGTCAGCGTCGCGTCCCGGTGAGCGGCGAGTGTCCCGATCACGGTCGACCCACCGCCGTCGGTGACGTGACCCACGAGGAGATTCCTGCGAAGATCAGCACGCCCCCGGGCTGGACGCTCGGCCTATTGCTCGCAACGGGCGGCTCATCGCTCGTCTTTCAGGTCCTGCGAGAAGGCTCACCACCGGCGGTGCTCAAGATCGGACGCTGGCGCGAGACCGAGATCCGCGCACGGTTCACGCTCGAAGCAGAGGTGCTGCGGGCCGTGGGGGCGCCCGCCGTGCCCGAACTGTTCCAGCACGGCCTGGTAGACGAGCTGCCGTACCTGATCATGGAGCACGTTGCCGGCGAGACGCTCGCGGCGTGGATGGCGCGCACGCAAGAGCGCGGAGGTATGGGCGAGATCGTCGCGATCCTGACGCGCGTTGCTGCTGCCCTGTCGCTACTGCACGCGAAGGGCTACATCCACCGTGATCTCAAGCCTGAGAACATCATCATCGGCGGCAACGGAATCCGCTTGATCGACTTCGGGCTGGTCAAGCCCATGCGCAGGAGCTCGGCGAGTCTGACCCAGATCGGGAACGTGGTCGGGACCCCGCACTACATCGCACCCGAGCAGATCAAGATGGGCTCGCCGATCGATCCGCGCGCTGACATCTACTCCTTTGGAGTCGTCGCGTTCGAGATGCTTGCTGGGCGGCCCCCATTCACGGGTGATCGCCGCGCTATCGAGTATCAACATCTCGCGTGCCGCCCCCCGTCGGTGCGGGAGACGCGCGCGATTCCCAAGCCGATCGACGACCTGGTCGTGTCCTGCCTCGCAAAACAAGTGGAGCGCCGTCCTGCGTCGGCCGATGCGCTTCGCGTGGCGCTGTCGAATGCGCTGAGCTCCGCCGGCACGCTTCGCGGCGTCACGGATACACCGGAGGTCAAGCAGGACGCGCGACCACTCGGCGTGCAGACCCAGGTTGCGCTCGTGTGGATCGAGTGCGCAGATCCCGTGATCGTCACGCGCGCCGTTACGGACGTTCACGGGATTGTCGTTCGGCACCGCGGCGATGGGATCCTCGCGGCGTTCAGCACGCAGCACCACGATGCGCCGTTGTCCGTCGCACTCGAGGTGTGCCGTCCTCTGGTCGGAGAGCGCCGCCGAATCGTCGTACACATGACGAGCGCGCTTGTTCGCCGCTCGGCGCAGGGCAAGGTCACGGTGTACGGCTCCGATATTGAACAGGCCGAGCGCTGGCTCCCGGCGGTGCCCTATAGCGGCATGCTGCTCACTTCGAGCGCCACTGAAGCGTTGTCGAGCGGAGCAAGTGCGGTGGGCGAGGTGCCGGGCTTCTTCCGCGAGGGTCGGCGCGATCGCACGGACGCTACCGACGCGAAGGCGGCGCCACCGCTGGTCGGCCGCGATGATCTCGTGCGCAGTCTGGTCGGTGCGGCCAGTGGCGCAGCGAAGATGTTGATCGAGGTCAGCGGTGTCCCTGGAGCTGGCAAGAGCGCTGTGCTGCGCGCTGTCGCGGAGCAGCTCGAAGCGAGTGGTCGCGAGATTGTTCGCGTCATAGGGCGCCGCAGGTTTCCCGGCGAGCGAGCCGATGATGATCGCGTCGTCGCCGCCCTGGGCGGCGGTGTCAATGTGTCGGATGCGCTTGCCCACGCGGCCGCACGCCGAGCGATTCTCGTGGTCGACGATCTGCAGTGGTTCTCGACATCTGTGCGCGTGCTGCTGCTCGATCCTCCGGAGGCGCTCGTTCGGTTGGTCGCTAGCGTGCAACCGTCTTTCGAGGTTCAGATCGATGCGGATCATCGGATCTCGGTCGAGCTGCCGCCACTTTCGTATCACTGTGCCGACGCTCTACTCCGCGAGATGCTGCGGCCCGCGCGTCTGATTCCCGACGCGCTGATCGAGCGCCTGGTGATCCGCGGCACCGGCAATCCGGGGCTGCTGATCGGTCTCGCTCGCGACATGAAGCGGCGCGGTGCGGTCCGTCGGCAGCCTGGAGGAGGCGACTGGTATGTCGCCATCGATGAGCTCGACACGCTGGTCGCGCCCCCGGGACCAGCATGGTTCGCCAGTCGGATGCTGGATGAGCTCCCTGTAGAGGTGTCACTGGTGGCCCGGCTGTGCGCTGGACTCGGACCCAAGTTCAGCAGTGACGAGGCGGCCTCGATCCTGGAGGTGCGCGACCTCGAAGTGCGGCTCGGGATGCTCGTGACGGAGGGCATCTTCGCCGAACGGAACGGTTGGTACGAGTTCGTCGATCCGGCAATGCAGGAGGCGATCTACGACCATGTTCTCGACGAACGCGATCTTGTGCATCAGCGAGCCCTGCGTTACTGGCTCGCGAGTCGCGAACGCAACATGATTGGCCGCCTCGCGCGCATCGCGTTCCACGCCGCTGCGAGTGGAGACCGCGCTACCGCTGTAGCGTGCTGGGCGGCGCTTGCGCGTCAGGCGTCGCGCGCCGGCGATCGCGATGTCGCCGATGAGCTTCTCGACAGAACGATTGCTCTCTTCCGCGGAGGCCTGCCGCGCGAGTTGGCTGACGTCCTCGCGAATCTCGACAGCTAGCGACACTTCGGGCGTAGATCTGCACTGAAGTTCTCGTCCCGGCGAACAGCAGCTCGTGTTTCCGCCGCCGCGAAGATGCACGCTCGTCGTCGGTGGTCAATGCTCGACATGAGGAGCGAGGCGCTCGCTCTCGTCGCTTCGCCTGCAGCACACCGAAGGGCGAGGCGAGCACCCGAGCACCCGAGGGAGCGCGGTGATGCCACGAGTCAAGGCGCTACTCGATCGCCACCGCGACCGGGAGCCCCGGCACCGGGAACGGCGCGCAGTCGACGCCGGATGACGTCGAGTACGAAGCCTGACCGGTGCCCGAGACCTGACACGCGAGGCCCGTGGTCGGCGTCTGCAGCGAACAACCAGTCAGCGCGATGCGGATGCACCCGCCCCGCGTTTGGGCGTACGCGTTAGATCGCATCTTCCAGCGCGAAAACGACGGGCGACCCCTTGGCGGGTCGGCGCTCCAGGCCTCGGCGGAGAATCCTTGCGCCTTGACGGCCGCGCTGACCGTCTGCGACGACGCTGTCAACGTAGTGGGCACGTCGTCCGCTTGGGCGTACAGAGTCTGATTGCGCGCATTGTCTGCCGCCGGCCACGCCTGCGTGTTGCAGGTCGACGAGCTGCTGATCGTCGCCGAGACGCCGGAGGTTCCGCCGCCGCCAACATTCGCGCCGAAGCCGCCAGTGTTGGTCACCGAGCATTCGCTGCCGACCTGGATCTCGCCCGTGGCGCTGGCCTTCCAGTTCGAGTTGTTCACGTAAGCTTCGACAGTGCCAGCGGCGCGTCCCTTCCAGTCCACGTCGGGCATCACGACGCCGATCGGGTTCCATTGGAGCCAGGTCTTCACGAAGTCGAGATGCAGGTCCGCAAAGAGCGCCGCCTTGGTGCGCGTCTCGACCTGGAGGGCGGGGGCCGGGCAGTTGAGCGGGAGATTCGGATCGAGCTTCTCTTGCGTGACGAAGTAGCCGACGGTGACCTGCGATTGCGAGATGCTACTGGTCTGCGACAGCTGCGTGCACTGGAACGTGAGTCCTCCCCCAGACGTGTGCGACCCGCCGTTCGCGTATGCCCCGAGCTGGGGCGCCCCGCCGATGAACTGATTCGCGATCTGTCCGGTGTGGTTGGGGCAGGCGATAGTCGTGTCGGCCCACGTTGTACCGGGCGGCGTGTTGACGAGCGACGACTGCCCGGCGGCGACGTTAACGATGTACTTGCAGTTCGGGCCCGGAGGCGTTTCGTCCTCGGTAGTGTCTGAGCCCGAGCCGGCGAACGCGTGGATCACCAACGGCTCGAGCTCGAACTTTGGGTCGCCAGTCATGTGACGCGCGGCGAGCAGGCGCTCTTCGCTGCTGGTCGGATCATACAAACCGGCCTCGATCCAAGCGCCGAAGTCCTTGTGGAAGTCGAGCGTGCCGTTCTTCTGGCGCGTGAGCATCTCGTCGGACATTTCGATGACGCCCGAGCGCTGGTGCCGCACAGGCAGGTCCGCCTGCGGCACGACGCCGAGCACTGCGACGCCCTGGTTGTAGCGAGACTGCTGATCGGCATTGAGCACGTAGCCGTGCGTGGCGATCCAGTCTTCGAAGGTGCGGATCCGCGGCAGCCCATCGACGGCGCTGACGATCTCCGGATCGACCTGCGAGCCTTCGCTGTCGTCCGAGGGTGAGGTGCATGCGGCGGTGCCGAGCGCGAGAGAGAGGGAGAGGGATGTGAACAAGATCGATTTCATCGAAGTGCCTCCTGGTTGCTGAGGCGTCGTGCAACGTACGCGCCGCCGCGAACTATCGGTTTCTTCGTGAGTCGGCGACCGCATCGCCGCAGGGTGGAGCGAGCACCTGGGGGCGCGAGCCTGCGATCGTAGTGCAGGGCCGAAACCGAAACGAAGAATGGGCGTCGTGCTCTGCGCACGACGCCCACTCTCGATTTCAGTGTCTGTCGAACTCGCCCGGACTGGCCCGGATTCGCCCGGACTAGACTAGCCCTTGCCCGGAGGCTTGATCGGCGGCTTCGGTGGCATCGGCGGCGTCGGTTTCGGACCGGGCAACGTCGGCTTCAGGGGTTGGACGGGCGGGCGCACCGGTGGGTTCGCGCCCGGCATGCCCGGGCGTGTCGGCACGAGAATGCCAGGCTGCGGCGGCTTTGGTGCCGGCGCGACGATCGGTGGCGGCTTGGGGAGCACCTGAGTCTGCTCTTTCTGCTTCTCCTTGCGCTCAATGTAGCCGTGGATCTGTTCGAGGATCTGACCGAGCTTCTCGCCGACTTCCGAGTGTTGCGGAGTGAATGCGATGATGAGCGCAGCGATGGTGTCGCGGACCTTCTTGACCGTCGTACCTTGCGTCCCTCCGGGCTGCGTCGGCGGCTGGGTGCCCCCCCCCGGCGGCGGCGTGGCGGGCGGATCGATCGCCGCGCTCGTCTGCACACTGCTCGTGCCCAATGGGAACGTCGCTTCTGCCCGGGGCGCGGCAATCTGCGCGAGGACGGCCTGCGCGCCGCCGGTCTGGATCCACGTGCTCGACGCAGGGTCATAGTTGTAGGTCCGGTCGCACCCGTTGAGTTCTGCCGGCGCAGCATTGAAGTAGTCGCAGCAGCCAGCGTACGGACCGCTCTGGTCACAGAGGTAGTCGTACGTCGTGACGCCAGGCGGTAGATCGATGAACGTCCCGCCCTCGGCGGTATACGGCATCTCCGTGCACTCGCTGACGCATCGACGGATGGTGATCGTGCTTTCCGTCTCGTTGATGACGACGGGCGGCGCGTTCGGGTCGCAGTCGGCGTTGGTCGGCAGCGCGGAGAAGGAGATCGTGCACTTCTCTTCGAGATACGCCTCGAGATCGGCTGCCGATCCGTTGATGCGCGGATCGTTGTAGTCCGTACACGAGATCGAGACAGCCGCGTCGCCGCCGACGAGAATGCTCGATTCGTTGTTCGTGATGTCCGTTGCGCCGAGGTGTCCGGAGCAGCTGTCTGCCACGACTGCTTGCACCTCTCTGGTGCTTTCTGGCTCGACCGCGCACGCGCCGACAAGCGCGAGTAGTGAGGAGAGAATGAAGTTACGGGTCATCGCGTCCCCCAGATGATGTTGGCCATGTTGGTCATGGCGGCCGGATGTGCACGGCGCGATCCAGCCGGGCGCGCCTGCGACTTCGCGGAGATGCGGTGCTGCGGCCTCTCAACGCCCTGCGGGCGAGCGCCTGCACTGCTGGTTGGACCCCGCAGCCCGTACTCACCGCCTCGCGCCAGTTCCTGTTCGTCGTCGTGCCGGCCGCCCGAGCAGACCCACCGCGAGCGCGATGCGCGCGTGCGGAATCGATCCGCGATTCGTTCATCGTCGTGAGCTCCATGCGATGAGCTCAGCCAGAAAGGATCCCTTCGCGGATCGGCCTCAGGTAGTCCATCGCGAGACGAACGTGCCCACGCGGTGTGCGCCACCGGGCGCAAGGTGCATCGCCTCGGACGGGCGAGTTGCTTGCAGACAAAGGCTGCATGCGCCACCTTCCTCACGTCCTCGTAGTGCTAGTGCTCTCCGCCTGCCAGACCGACGCGACGCAATCTAGCGTCGCGATCTCAGACAGCGTAATCGACTTTGGCAACTTCATCGCGTCGTGCAGCGCCGGCACGCCGGCGAAGAGGCTGAAGCGCCGCGACTACTGGGACTATGGCTGCTACTCCGGCAAGGGCGGCGAAGGCACACCCGTGGATGCGACCGACAAGTGCGCGCAGACCCACGACCTCTGCTGGGGCAAGGTGAAGACCGATACCGGTGTGAACTGTTTCAACGAGAACTTCGCGAACAACTTCAACGATCCTGCGACCGGAAAGCCCACCGACGACTGTTCGAAGTGGACGTTCGCTGAGTCCTGCAGCAAGGCCAAGCACCCGACCAACGACAAGCCCGAGGAAGAGCAGTGCTGTGCGTGCGATCTGGCGGCGGCACAGTGCTTTCAGGCCTCCCGCCCAACGTACGATCCGAAGTACAAGGACTGGTCGAACAACGGCAACCCAGGCGCCACGTGCGGCCCGAACAAGGGGAAGTCGTACACCTGCCAGTCCGGATACATCCAGCGTGGCGCCACGTGCGCGAACGGTGACAAGAAGGGCAATTGGCTGCGCGGCTACTGGTGCGAGACCGCGTGCAACAAGCCCGAGGTCTGCGAGACCTCGGCGAAGAAGGGCATCGCCTATGCGCGCTGTGCCGCGCCTCCGGCCGTGGCTGTGAGCTGCGACTCGCCGGTCACGATTGTGCTGGCGCGGACCACCTCCGTCGAGCCTCCATGCGTTGGCGACGAATGCGAGCAGTGCCCGAATTGCACCGCCGACGATTGCGGTGGCAACCATGCAGCGCCGGATCTCGCGGACGCGTCCGACAACGATGACCTTCCCGAAGGGTGGGACGGAGACGAGCTGCTAGTCGACGCCGATGTGGTGGAGGTCATCACTCCACTGGTAGGACCCGGGCTGTGACCCCTCAGCTCACGGCACGACGCGGACGCAGCCCTCGTACCAGTGCACGCCGAGGCGCTCGTCGCGCTGGATGATCCACAGCGGTTCGTCGGTCGGGCCCGCGAGGTCGCGCGCGTTCGGCGCGCGCCAGTCGGTGAACAGCGGCGAGATGTTGCCGGAGAGATCTCGTGGCCCGCCCGTGCTACCGGCCGAGAACCCGCCGGCACCCGCGGACCACTGGTAGGTCAGGCTCTCCGTGAAGCCCCGGCCCATGCCGTCGAGTGTGGGCACCACGTAGTCCTCGCGCGCGCCCGCGGCTTCGATCGGCGTGAGCCGCACGGTGTCGCCGGGGCGTACGCTGAGCGCGGGCTCGGCGTCGGCGCACCGCACGAGCGCGAACGGCTCCGCCGGGGCGCTGTTCACGCTCGCATCCATCGCGTGCATCGCATCGAGCGACGGGTTGAGGTTCGCCTGGCGCGCCGTCGGGATCCGCGGGGCCACGCGCAGCGCCTTCGACGCATAGAGATCGAGCGCCGGATCGGCATCGGCGCCGCCGAGGGTCAGCCCGATCATGTAGTCGAGGCCGCCGAGGCCGCCGAGCGCGTCGAACTTGAGCGTCTGTAGCAGCACGCCGAGCAGCTGGCCGTTGTTCGGAACCGTCGCGCACATCGCGGGCGCGGGGGTGGTCGTATCCGGATCGTCGATGATCCCGGAGCCGATCGGGACCCGCACGTCTGCATCGCAGCGGTAGTAGTCGCCGTACGGGCACAGCGTCATGGTCCAGCGCAGGCGCCGCGCGAACGCGGGATCGGCGACGAGGCCGCAGACCTGCGTCGGCACGAGCTGCTGCAGGAGCACCGCCGGCATCTGCGGATCGTTCAGATCCACGTCGACCACCTGCTCGGGCAGCTCGGCGGAGATCGCGAGGATGCGCAGATCGACGACGACGTCGGGATCCGGAAACGACGTGCACCCGGCGAGCAGCGCGGCGAGGGCGAGCGCGCGGGTCACGGCAGCACCCGGATGCAGGTCTCGAGCACGCTGTTGCCGTAGCGCTCGTCGCGCTGGATCATCCACAGCGAGATGTTCGTCGCGATCTTGAGGCCGCGCGGCGCGCGCCACTCGGTGCCGAGCAAGGACTGGTTGCCCAGGATGTCGTGGCCACCGCCGGTGGTCTCGTCGGAGAACGAGCCCTGGGCGGCGAGCCACTGGTAGGTCAGGGTCTCGGTGATCCGCTGGGCGCCGCCGCTCAACGTCGGTGCGAAGTACTCCTCGCGCGCGGACTCCGGCTCCACGGGGAACAGGGTCACGACCTCGCCGCCCTTGACCTCCGGGATCTCGAACGACAGCGACGGGGTGTCGTTGCAGCGCGCGCGGGGGATCTGGACGCCGACGCTCGTCACCGCTCCATCGAGGTAGTCGATGTACGGGTTGATGTTGGCGCGGCGCGTGATCGGGATGTGCGCGGCGACGCGCAGGTGCTTGGCGGCGAACACGGAGATCTCGGGCGACCGCGGATCGTCGACCTCCATCACCACGCCGTACTCGATGCCGCCGAGCGCCTGGATCGGGTTCGCTTCCACGGCCTCGCGAAGGATGGTCAACAGCTTCTGATCGGGGAACAGCGTGGCGCAGGGTTGCTCGAGCGTCTCGCTGTCGTCGGGATCGTCGATCAGGCCCGAGCCGAGCTCGATCACCGGATGCTCGAGGTCGCAGCGGTTGTCGAGGCCGAGGATGCACACGCTCATCTTCCAGCGCAGGTCGCGATGCGCCGCGGGATCCGCGATCAGGGCGCACACCTCGGTCGGCTGGAGCTGCGCGAGGATCTCCGTCGGGTTCGGGCGCTCGAGGTCCACGTCGATCACCTGCTCGGGCCCGAAGCCCCCCGATTGCACACGGTCGATGGTCGCCGTCATCGCGATGATCCGCAGATCGAGCACGATCGAAGGATCTTCGAACGTGGCGCATCCCGATAGGACGCAGATCACGAGCGCCAGGATCCTCACCAGGTCCCCCGGAGGCCGAGCGTCGGCAGGAACGGGAAGCTCGAGATCGGCGCCGACTCGCGGTAGCGGTAGTCGTACTGCGTGGCCTCGGTGTTGACCGCGTTCGTCACGTTGATGATGTCGAGGTAGAGGCCGAGGCTCCACGTCTTGTACAGCCACATCTTCTCGGCGCGCACGTCGAGCTGCGTGAACAGCGGGATGCGCACCGAGTTCCGTTCGCCGCGCACGGGCACGTACTCGCCGGAGTCCGCGTCGTAGGTGGCGCCGAGCACCGGCGTGTCAGGGCGGCCGCTCGCGAGCTGGAACCGCGCGCCGAGCTCGAACCCGCGCCCGGGCTTCC
>JAYVLW010001014.1:0-2831 GCA_043759315.1 Myxococcales bacterium | reverse complement strand
GTCGATCCAGAAGTCGTAGTCGCGGGTCATCACGGGCAATCCCAGCGCGATCAACGCGCGGCGCCCGATCAGCACGGCCCGCGCGCCGCTGTCAGCGATCGCGCGAAACAACGTCAGCTCGTCGAAGGCGCTCGCTGGCACGCGCCGACCATACCGAATTCGCGCCGGGCGGGCCTCCCGGGTCGCGGGGCCGTGTTAACGCCGGGGCCGTGAGCGAACCTGCGCGGCCCCCGGACCGCACGGTCCTCGAGCAGGTGCGTGGCGTGCTCGCGCGACCGGGTGCCCAGATCGTCCTGTGCGGGATCCTCCTCGCCCTGGCGTTCCCGGCGCGCTCCTCGGGCGCAATCGGCCTCATGACCATCGGCGGCGCGCTCGGCGTGGGCGTGGCGATGCTGTGGCCGCGTGCGCCGGCGTGGCTGCGGCGGCCGCCGGCCGATGTCGCCACCGTGATGGTCCTGACGATCGTGTTCGTCGCTGGCCTCACCGTGTTCTGGGAGACCTTGACCGAGACGCCCGACTGGCAGCTTGGCGACTGGGGCCCGCACCACGCCGTGCTCGCGCGGATCATGCCGTCGCTGCCCGGGCTGGATGTCCCGGTGTGGAACCACGCGCTGTCCACGGGCGACGCGCCGCTCGAGCTCTATCCCGCGTTCACGCACATCCTGACCGGCCACGTCGCCCTCGCGCTCGGCCTCGGCGACGACCTCCCGCTCGCGCTGATGGTGATGGCCGTCATCACCTACCTCGCGATCTGCGTGGCCACCACGGCGATCGCGATGCGGATCGCACCGAAGCCGATCGCGCTCGTGATCGGGCTGTTCACGCTCGTCGACAGCGGTGCCGTCGCCCACGGCGGCACCGTGGGCCTGTTCCGCTGGGCGCTGCTGCACTCGGCGATCTCGCTGGCGTTCTCGATCGTCGCCGCGCTCGCGATCCTCGGCGCGCTACGCAAGCCGCGGATCGGGATGTCGGTGCTGATCTGGGTGTTCACCGCGCTCGCCACCGCGTCGCACCCGGCGGGGTTGATCTCGACGGCGGCCACGGTGGTCGCGCTCGCCGCCGTGGCGCTCCTCGCCTCCGACGTGCCGCCGCGGCGCGCCCTCGTCGCGATCGGGCACGTGGCGATCGGGGCGGCGCTCGGTGCCGCCGTGTGGATGCCGCTCGCGGCGCGCATCCTCGAGTACGGGCAGCACTATCCCAATGCGCTGCGCTCGCCGGCGAGGCTCCTCGAAGATCTGCTGCAGGCGCCGTCGCCCGTGACCGCGTTCGGCATGCTGATGTACGCGGGCTACTTCGGCCTGATCGCGGGCCTGTGGTCGCGCAAGGCGGCCACGGTGTTCGTCTCGGCCACCGCGCTCGTGCTCCTCGTGGGCCTGTGCGACGCGACGTACCTCGCGTTCGACCTCGCGCCTGGCCCGGGCGTCGCGCGGCTCGGCACCGAGCGCCTCGCGCAGCTCGCGCGCCCGTTCGTGATGGCGGCGAGCGCGTACGGCATCTCGATCTTCGTCGGGCAGGCGATCCGCGCGTGGAAGGGTGCGCCGCGGAGCCGCGTGCTGATCGCGGCCGCGATCATCGGCATCATGACCGGCGCGATGCTGCGCGCGGCGCCGTCGATGTGGTGGAACGCGGCGCTGCGCGCGAGCAACGAAGCGCGCGCGTATCCGCCGGACCACGCGGGCCGCATGGAGCTGACGCGGTGGGCGCGCGTGCAGGCCGCCACCATCTCGCCGCAGACCTGGTCGCGCGCGGTGTTCGAGACCGACACCCACGAGCACATGCACCTCACGGCCGAGACCGGCCTGCCCACGTTCCACAACAGCTGGCTCCCCGATCTCCTCCTGCGCGAGCGCATCGAGGATCTCTCCGAGGCCAGCCTGCGCCGGTTCAACGTGCGGTGGGTGATCGCGAGCGGTCACGATCCGGCGATCGGCGATCCCACCACCCAGTTCGAGCTCGGCGAGTTCCGCATCCGTCAGATCAGCGGCTGGGACGGCAAGTTCGCGCGCATCGAATCCGGTACGGGTGACGTCAAGGTCCTCCGGCTCGACGATCGCGCCGTCGAGATCGAGGTCACCGGGACCACCGAGCCCGTGCTCGTCGCGCTCGGCACCGGCTTCTACCCGCGCTGGCGTGCGACCCACGCCTCCGGCGCCGACGAGCACGTCTACGCGATGCCCTCCGTCCCGGGCGCCACGCTTCACATCGTCTCCGCTTGGGTCGCCCCCGGCAAGACCACGTTCACGTGCGACGGGCCGCTCCCCTCCGATCACGACGGGCGCTTCCTCTCCATCCTCGCCGCGCTCGTTGCCGCCGCGGCGATCATCGTGTGGCACCGCCGCCGCCTCCGCCTCCCGCTCCTCCGCCGCATCGCGCGCCTCCGCACGCGCGCGCCGCGCCTCGTCGCCCTCGCGATCCGCTATGGCATTCCACTCGCGTGCATTCTGCTGCTCGCGCGCGGCTGCCTCCAGTCGCGCGACATCGCACGCAGCCTCGAGCTCGGCAGCGGCCTGCGGGCGACGGCCACCGTCGAGGCGCGCCTGGGCGACGGCGACGACTGGCACACCTGCGGCTACTCGCGCGTCGACGGTAGCTACTACTGCGACGGCATCGTCGAGGCGCACGACGGCATGACGTCGCTCCTCAACGACGCGATGCCGAGCTGGGCGTTCAACACGCCGGGCATCGTCGTCACCCCGCAAGACCCGAGCGCCGAGGTTCGCATCAAGCTGAAGGCGCGGCTCTCCGGCACCTACTGGATCGCGAACAGCGGCAGCGCGACAGTCTCGATCTCCGGCGAGGAGCCCATCGAGATCACGCGCAAGATCCTCCCC
>JAYVLW010001013.1:0-8961 GCA_043759315.1 Myxococcales bacterium | reverse complement strand
CCTGACGTGATCGGCTCGTCGTGGAAGGTCGTGCCGTTGAACGGTACGCGCGCGAGCTCCACCAATGCGGTGTCGGTGCCGACCTTCTGTCGCATGATCACGAACTCGTCCTCGTCCTTGGAGTTGTCCTTCCATGTCAGGTGCGCCCCGGCTCCGAGCTGGGTGGCCGTGAGGTTCGTGGGGGCCGCGGGCGCGGCAGCGTCATCGCTGGCACACCCGGCGAACACGAGGGCGATCAAGGCAAGGCGATCCGTCATGACCAATGAGTAGCCGAACCCAGGAGGACCTTCGGTCCCAAAAAACCGCTAATGGTTGCAGTTGGTTGCGCGAATTGGCCAGCTGGACCGAAGGTTTGGTCGCGACCGGCAACACATCTCCAGTGACCGGGAAGCTCGGATGGCTCGTCGCCGTGTGCGTCGGGTGCTCGACGCCCGCCGACCTCGCATCGGTTCCCGAGCTCTCCCCCGCGATCGACATGAACCCCGACCCCAACATCGTCGAAGTCAGCCTCGTCGCGTCGAAAGCGACGACGGACTACGGCAATGGCTCGCGCACGGATGTTCTCGCATATCGCGACGGGGCGGTCGCAGGGAGCGAGGCCACGGTGCCGGGCCCGATGATCGAAGCGAAGCTCGGCGATCGATTGATCGTCCATCTTCGCAACGACCTCGCCGATCGCGAGACCACGTTGCACTGGCACGGCCTTCGGTTGCCGATCGAGATGGATGGGGATCCGAGCGTGGTTGCTTCGGTGCCGCCGGGTGGGACCTTCGACTACGACTTCGTGCTCCAGGATGCAGGGCTGTTCTGGTACCACCCGCACGTCGAGACCGACGAGCAGATCGAGCTCGGACTGCAAGGCCCGCTGCTCGTACGTGCGTCGAGCGAGCCCGCGATCGCGGTCGAGCGGACGTTCGTTCTGGATGACGTCGATCTCGATGATGATGACCAGGTGCGCATCGACCCGTCGCGCGACGATCTGGTTCTCGGGCGTCGAGGCGACGCGCTGCTGGTGAACGGCAAGCCCCCCGGCACGGTCGTCGCGTCGGCCGGCTCGGTCGAGCGCTGGCGGATCGTGAACACGTCGAACGGCCGGTTCTTCGATCTGTCGCTCGACGGGCGGCCGATGCGCGTGATCGGTTGGGACGGCGGCCTGATCCCGCAGCCGTACGATGTCGATCATCTGGTGATCGCTCCCGGCGAGCGCTACGACCTCGTCGTCGCGCTCGATCGATCGCGCGGTTCGTCGACCGAGCTCCGTACGCTCGCGGTGCCGCGTGGGCACGGCGGCATGGACCCCGCGGCACTGCTCGTGAGCTTCGAGCTCGATGGCGAGCCGCGCACCGCCGACGAGCTACCCACCGCGGGGCCGGCGATCACCCCACTACCCGTCACCGCGCAGACGGTCGTGCGTCCGTTCGTGCTGACCGAGGTGCTCGAGGGCCCACAAGGCTCGATCTTTCTGATCAACGGACAGCGCTGGCCGCTGAACACGCCCGTGGAAGTGACGATCGGAGACGTCGAAGTTCTGGAGGTCCAGAACGACGCCGACGGCGATCACCCGATGCACATCCACGGTCACTTCGTTCAGCTCGAAGGGCAGCTCGGCTGGAAGGACACGTTCGTTGTTCCGGCTCACACCATGTTACGCGCAGCGGTCCGCTACGAGGCACCAGGGAAGTGGATGTTCCACTGCCAGATCCCGGAGCACGCGGAACGCGGCATGACCGCCGATCTAAACGTTCGACCTTGATCACAGGAGAATCGACGATGAAGCTTACCCTCGTTCTGTTCGCGTTCCTGGTCGCCGGATGCGGCACCGACAGCACCACGCCCGGTCCGATGGGCGAGTGTGACCCCGGCGAGCGCGCCACCTGCGATTGCTCGGCGACGAGCACGGGCCAGAAGACGTGCGGAGCAGATGCGACGTTCGGAGCGTGCGGTCAGTGCTCGATTCCTGATCCCGATCCGCTGAAGGTGAACTTCCAGGCCCAGATCGTGCCGGTGTTGCAGCGGTCGTGCGGCACCGGCGGGCCTGGGTGTCACGCGCGCGATGCGTACGGTGCGAACAAGACCATGGAGTGTCGTGGTTGGCTGACGCTCGAGGATGCAGCCCTTGGCTCGAAGTTCTACTCCGGCCCGATGAACGGCCAGACGACTGGCTGCACCGACAAGCCGCTCTACGATCGGTTGATGACGATCAAGGTCTGGCAATGCCTGTCAGGGCCGGCGCAGTACTACGTGACGGCGGGCGACATCTCGAAGAGCTACATCATGAACAAGCTCAACGGCGTCAACATGTGCAAGGAGAACGCGACCGCGGACTCGGAGCAGATGCCACCTCCGCAGCCCGAGAACCCCAACCCGTACACGATCAGCGCCGCCGACAGGGCGCTCATTCAACAGTGGATTGCCGAGGGCGCGCTGAACAATTGAGCTGCCTGATAGCGGGCCGGACGGTGAGGCTCGCTGCGCTATGGTCCGCAGGTCACGTGTAACGCTGCCGGTCACACACGTCGAGTCCGCGCGCCCGAGGTAGCCGATCGGAATCATTGCCAGGTATCTTGGCTCGCCTCATGCTGAAGTGTGTCGCGATGCGCCGAGTCCTGATCACCGCCGCTCTCCTGTCGGGGTGCGTGCCGTCGCGATCCGCCGTGCTGGCCCCCGTCGATCGCGACGTTCAGCGTCGCGTGGGACTCGGTGTGACCTGGACCGAGGATGGTCCGACATCGGCAGCGATCGACGCGCTCGTCGCGAAGCCGCTCGATCTCGATGCCGCTATCCGGATCGCGTTCGCGCGCAACCGTCGGTTGCAGGCGCGATTCGACGAGCTCGGCATCGCGGCGAGTCAGCTTGCGGACGCAACCGTGCTGCCGCCGACCACTGTTGACGCGGACTACAAGCGAGCGATCTCCGGTGGCGGCAGCGAGATCGAGCTCAGCGTCGTCCAGGATGTGCTCGATCTGCTGCAGCTCGGACAGCGCCGCGGGATCGCGAACGCCGAGTTGCGTGGTGCACAAGCGCGGGCGGTCGCCGCGACGGTCGAGCTCGCGGCCGAGGTGGAGATCGGGTTCTACGACCTGATCGCCGCGCAGCAGGAGCGTGAGCTCGTGAAGACGGCGTTCGATGTCGCCCTGGCGGCCGCGGATGTGGTCGAGCGACAACATGCCGCAGGCAACACGACCGATCTCGCGCTCGCGCGCGAGCAAGAGCAGCGAGAGAGCGCGCGCATCGAGGTCGGCCGCGCCGATCAGATGATCAAGGCGAGTCGGGCGCGGCTCGGTGCGCTGATGGGCACCGCGGAGGATCAGAAGGCCTGGACGACCGCGGAGCGTCTCGCCGATCCGCCGGCGACGACTCCGGCGCTCGAGGACCTCGCACAGGCCGCGTCAGCTGCGAGCCTCGACCTCGAAGCACTTCGCGCGGATGCCGATGCTGCGGCTGCGCGCCATCGCTACGCCATGGTGCGGACCATCCTGCCCGAGCTCGGTGCAGGCGTTGCGGTCGCGAGGCGCGATGGCGCAGACTGGGAAGCCGGCCCGGCGATCCGCATCGGCATCCCGCTGTTCAACCAGCAGCAGGGGCCCCGCGCTCGCGCACGCGCGGAGCAGCGTCGTGCACGCAACGAACTTGCAGCGACGAGGACCGAGCTCGCCGCGAGCACCGAGACCACTCGCTCACGGGTCGAACAAGCGTTCGCCGAGGTGCGCCAGCTCGTCGACGTCGTGATGCCGCTCCGCAAGCGCGTCCTCGACGAGACCGTGCTGCAGTACAACGCGATGAATGCGAACACGTTCGAGTTGCTGATGGCGCGGCGCGACATGGTCGACGTCGGGCGGCAGTACATCGAGGCGCTGCGGCGCTACTGGAGTTCGATGGCGGAGGCGAAGGCCTTGCGGAGGGGTGGTCACGCGATGATGGCGAAGGACGGATCCCGATGAGCATGTCTCGACGAAGCTGGCTGCAGACGGGGCTCGCGGCAGGTGCGCTTGCGGTCGCGCGCAAGCAGGCAGAGGCGCAGCCGCATCAACACGGGGGGCCGCCGACGCCTCCCGCGCCGACGCCCGCGCCCGGGGCGAAGCAGCCGCTACCGGCTCTCCAGTTGCCGCCGCCGGCAGCGACGGTCGCGATCCCGAAGCCTCCGGCCGGCGAGCGCTATACACCCGTGATCGTTCCCGACGGTCACACGCTGCCGTTCGAGACGCGTGGCGGCGTCAAGGTGTTCCACCTGGTGGCCGAGCCGATCCGTCATCAGATCGCGCCCGGTCTGGACATCGAAGCGTGGGGCTACAACGGCTCGACGCCGGGTCCGGTGATCGAGGCGGTGGTCGGCGATCGGGTCCGGATCTACGTCACGAACAAGTTGCCGGAGCCCACCACGGTGCACTGGCACGGGGTGATCCTGCCGAACGGAATGGACGGCGTCAGCGGACTGACGCAGGACATGATCGGGCCCGGCAAGACCTTCAAGTACGAGTTCACGTTCACCAAGCCGGGCACGTTCATGTACCACCCGCACTTCGACGAGATGACGCAGATCGCGCTCGGCATGGTCGGGATGATCGTCGTGCATCCCAAGGCCCCGCCGGCGCGGCGCGTGCGCGACTTCTCGCTGATGATCCACGAATGGAAGATTCCGATCGGCGCGTCGCGTCCTGACCCCATGGCGATGAGCGACTTCAACGTCCTCACGTTCAACAGCAAGGCCTTCCCCGCGACCTCGCCCCTCGGTGTCGAGATCGGTGACCTCGTGCGGATCCGGATCGGGAACCTCGGGCCGATGGATCACCACCCGATCCATCTCCACGGCTATGCGTTCGAGGTCGTCGAGACCGACGGCGGCCAGATTCCGAAGGAGCGACGGTGGCCCGAGACCACGACGCTCGTGCCCGTGGGTGCGGTCCGCGTCCTCGAGTTCGTCGCGGACGCGCCGGGTGACTGGGCGCTTCACTGCCACATGACTCATCACGTGATGAACCAGATGGGGCATGACGCACCGAACCTGATCGGCGTCGATACGAAGGGTATGGACGGCAAGATCGGCAAGCTCGTCCCGGGCTACATGACGATGGGCGAGACGGGGATGGGCGAGATGATGACGATGACTCGCCCGCGCAACAGCATCTCGATGATGGGCGGCAAAGGCCCATTCGATCAGATCGACATGGGCGGCATGTTCACGATCGTGAAGGTCCGCTCCAAGCTCACGGCGGAGACAGCGAACGGCTGGTTCGAGCATCCCAAGGGCACGGTGGCAGACGAGGCGTCCGCCGACGAGCTCGCGCGCGACGGCATCAAGATCTAGGAGTTCCATGACGAAGCATCTCTCCGTGTTGTTCCTGAGCGCGACCCTCGCGGCCTGCGGATCCAAGCCGCCGCCACCGACGACACGTGTCGAGCCGCCGCAAGACCACGCGGACCATGATCACGGCGCTGGAGCTGGCAGTTCGGTGGCAGCGTCCGATCCGACGCCGAAGGAGCCCGAGGCGCCCGCGAAGCCGGATGCCGCGAAGGTCAAGGCCGACTTGCTCGCCGTCGAGCGGACCGCGTGGGACACCGCGAAGCCGGCGTTCGACAAGGCCTGCGCGACTTGCCACACCAAGGCCGGCAAGAAGTCCGCGAAGAAGAAGATGGACCACTTCAACATGGACCTGTATCCGCCGGGTGGCCATCACACGGGCACGATCGGCTTCACGATCCGCGAGGTGCTCGGCATTGATGGCAAGAAGCCGACCATGCCGTTCAACAAGCCCGGCTCCGTGCAGGGTGAGGATCTCGAGAAGATCAAGGCGTGGACCGATGCGTGGGTGGCCGCCGACAAGGGAGGCGCGCACCCGCCCCCGACGGCTCGCGAGGAAATGGAATGATCTGAATCGTGCCCGCGATCGAAGGACCTCCACTGCGCAGCATCACCGGGCGCCGCATTCTGGCGGCGTTCGGTGCGGTGCTCGTGTTGTTCGGTGTGGCGATGTCTGTCGAGCTCGTGACGCTGCGCAAGATTGCGGATGCCGAGTCAGATGTCGCGCGCCTCGACCACGCCAAACATGCGGGCCACATGGCCGCTGCACAGGTTCGCGAGCAGTACATCCATCAAGCCCACACGCTGATCGAGTTCGGGCCCGGACACCTCGACCACTACGCGAAGGTCGTCGAAGCGACCAAGGCGTCGATCGTGCACCTGCAAGCGGTCGCAGAGACAGCGTCCGACACACGGCTCGCGCAGCAGATCGCCGACCTCGCCGACCTGAATGACAAGGACTTCCGCACGACCGTGGTGCCGGCGATCGCGCGTGGCGATCGAGCCGAGGTCGCGAAGCTCGGCGACGCTCTGGAGGCGGTCGTCGATCGCGTCGTCGGGATCAACGCCCAGCTCAACGCGGATCTCGAAGGACGCAGCCTCGCCGCTCGCCATCGCGCCGAGACCCTGCGCGAACGGTCCGTGATCTGGACGATCATCTGCTTCGCGCTCGCGATCGGGTTCGCTGCGGCTGTCGGGTTGTGGCTGACGCGAACGATCGTCCGGCGGGTCGAGAGCCTGCGGCGCGGAGCCCGTCGCATCGGCGCCGGCGATCTCCAGGCCCGCATCGAGCTCTCCGGGCACGACGAGTTCGCGGAGCTCGCGACCTCGTTCAACCAGATGGCAGCGAGCCTCGCGCGCGAGCAAGACGCGCTCGTGCGGTCGCAGAAGCTCGCGTCGATCGGACAAGTCGCCGCCGGCGTGGCTCACGAGCTCAACAACCCGCTGATGGTCATCCTCGGCTACACGAAGCTGTTACGGGCCAATCCGGGGGCGAACGCCGACGAGCTGCGGATCATCGATGACGAGGCACGGCTGTGTCAGCGCATCGTCCAGGAGTTGCTCGATCTTGCTCGGCCGCACCGCCTCGAGATCGTGACGGTAGATCTCGCACTGCTTGCCCGCGAGGCTGTCGAACGTCTCGAAGGCGTGGGCGTCCTTCGTGACCGGGTGGTCAAGGTGACGTCCGATCGTCCGGTCATGATCGCCGCGGATGCCGGCAAGCTGCGACAGGTGATCGCGAACGTCGTCGTCAACGCGGCGGAGGCCACGGAAGCGACCGGTACGATCACGATCGATGCGAGTACCACGGCCGACCAGGCAACGTTGACGATCGCCGACGATGGGCCGGGTATCTCCGCGGAGATCCGCGATCAGATCTTCGAGCCGTTCGTGACCACGAAGGTGCGCGGTACCGGCCTCGGGCTGGCGATCGCCCAGGCCATCGTCGATGCCCACGGCGGGCGCATCGAGATCTCGTCATCGCCCGGCTCGGGAACACGGGTCTCCCTTCAGTTTCCCGTCGCGCCCCCGCAGGTGGTGGTCTCGTGACCCAGGCGCGGGTGCTCGTCGTCGACGACAAGGACAACATCGTCAAGCTCCTGGCGCGCGTCCTGTCGCCCGAGTTCGTGGTCGCGACCGCCGCGGATGGAACTCGTGCGCTTGGCCTCATCGCCGCGACCGAGTTCGACGTGATCCTGAGTGACATCCGCATGCCGGGCGCCGATGGCATGGCGGTGCTCCAGGAGACGCGGCGCCTGTACCCCGACACGGAGGTGATCCTGATGACGGCGTTCGCCACCGTCCAGGATGCCGTCGCGGCGATGAAGCTTGGTGCGTACGACTACCTCCAGAAACCGTTCGAGCCGGACGAGGCATTGATGCTCGTCCGCAGCGCCATGGAGCGTCGACGGTTGCGGGCGCAGGCGCGGGATCTCCAAGGGGCGCTCGCGAGCGCCCACCGTTTCGACGGGATCGTCGCGGAGAGCGCGCCGATGCGGAAGGTTCTCGAGCTGGTACATCGCGCGGCGAGTAGCGATGCAACCGTGCTGATCACCGGCGAGAGTGGCACCGGCAAGAAGCTGGTCGCGCACGCGATCCACACGGCGAGCGCACGGCACCAGAACCGCTTCGTTCCGGTCAACTGCGGCGCGATGGCGGAGACCCTGTTCGAGGCCGAGCTGTTCGGCCACTCGAAGGGCGCCTTCACGGGCGCGACCGTGGACCACGCGGGCCTGTTCGAGGAAGCCGACAACGGAACTCTGCTTGTCGACGAGATCGGCGAGCTGCCCCTGGCGATGCAGGTCAAGCTCGACCGTGCGTTGCTGGAGCGCACGATCCGGCGCGTCGGCGACAGTCTCGAGCGCCACATCGATGTTCGTGTCATCGCCGCGACCAACGTCGACTTGCGCGCCGCGGTGACCGCCGGCAAGTTTCGCGACGATCTGTTCTATCGACTCAACGTCTATCCGATCTGTGTCCCACCTCTGCGTGAGCGTCGGGAGGACATTGCATTGCTCGCCGCTCTCTTCGTCGAGAAGCACCGGCGCGAAGGGCAGGCCGAGGGGTTCACCGCGGATGCGCTCGGGGCGCTGCTGGATTACGCCTGGCCGGGCAACGTGCGGCAGCTCGAGAACGTGGTCCAGCGAGCCCTCGCGGTGAGCGATGGTTCCAAGATCGCGATCACCGCGTTCACCGATGAGGTGACCTCCGCGCAGCACCGGAGCAGCCACGCCGCGAAGCTCGAGACGCTGTCCTATCGCGACATGCTCGAGACCGCCCGTGATCGAGCGACCCGCGAATACCTCGTGGCGCTGATGAAGGACGTCGCAGGCAACGTCACGCAGGCGGCCGAGCGGGCGGGCATCGAGCGCGAGAGCATGCACCGGCTGCTGAAGAAGCACGGTGTCCGATCAGACGACTTCAAGTCCAGAGGCTGACCCGAGGCCGCGAACGACGGTCCGGCCGAGCGCGTGAGAACAGGGGAGCTGGCGATCGCGCGCCCAGAGTGCTATTCGAACCGCAGAGGCACCCATGAAGTTCCTAGCGCTGCTCCTGCCTTTCGCTCTCGCGACCTCGGCGCTTGCCGAGGTGCCCGTCACCAAGGTCGCTCCACGCATCGAGGTCTCGGTCACCAAGCGTGGCTTCAATCCCGATACGATCAA